>JAHFDU010000217.1 GCA_023248835.1 Myxococcales bacterium
AACCAAAATCCGGGTGTCGCTTCATCTCTTTCCACTCGTCAGCGTCGAGCGGCCCGGGTTTGAGCAGAATCGAATCGCGCACGCCCACTTTGCCAATGTCATGCAAGAGCGCCCCGTGCTCGCAATCGGTCAGCTCTTGACCTGACAAGCCGAGCTCTTGGCCGAGCCGGCGCGCATAGCGCGACACTCGCTGGGAGTGCAAGTGGGTATCGTTGTCGCGAAAACTGAGCGCGCCGAGGAGGCCATCGAGCAGCGAATGGGTGCGCGCTTCGACGCTCTGCACCAGCTGGCGATTTTCGTCGCGCAGTTGATCGGTCACCAGCGAAAGTCGGTGCGTCCATTCGTTGCGCTCTCGGCGCTGTCTTTGGTTTTCGAGCGCGCCGGCCACGATCGACACCAATTCGGCAGCGTCAAACGGTTTAGCAAGGATGCGGTACACCCCGACGTTCATGGCGTCGCAGGCAACCCCATAATCTGCCGTTCCCGAGATCAGAATTCGCGCCATCTCTGGGGCGTAGGCCGCCGACTGTGTGATAAGTTCGATGCCACTGAGTCCCGGCATCGCAAAATCACTGACCAATACGTCGACGGGAACCCGCTCTTGCAACTTGGCGAGCGCCTCTTCGCCATCGGTCGCGGCATAACAGACGTGGCCTGCACGCCGCAGGATGCGAACGATGCAGCTACGGGCCAGATCGTCGTCGTCACAAACTAAGACGTGTGCCATTAAAAACTGCTTACCTCTGGATGTTTATCGACCGCAGAACGCCGGACTTGAGAGTAAGGCTGCTCACTCAAAGCATGCGACGTTTGGTGCTGATTCTCACATCACCTGACAAATGGTCGCATGTCTGGCACACTATCCAATCCACCTACGTGCAACATGAACTGCAGCGTTCTGCATGACATCGATTCCTTTTCCGCGCTGCGCGCCTCCTGGCCTGCGCTTTGCGCTGCGGCCGAAGCCACGGTGTTCGAATCCTATCCGTTCGTGGCGGCCTGCTGGGACGCGGTCGCGGGCAGCGGAGAGCGATGGTTGCTGGCGGCGACCGAAGGCGAGGATCTAGTCGGTGCGTGGCCGCTCTGGTTAGGCGCTACCAGAGTGGCGGGGCTGCACGGAATGGAGTTGCGTGGACTTGGAGATCACGGACTTGGAGCGGGGCCGGTGGCGCCGTTGTGCAGGTCTGGGCGCGAAGATGCCGTCGCCGCCGCGTTTGCGCAAACCTTGGCGGTGACGCGTGGCTGGGACACGCTTGAAGCGCCGGCTGGGCCAAGAAAATTCCATCAGGCGCTGCTGGCGGCGCTCCCCGCTGCCGGGATTGCAGCACGTTCCGCGGAAACGCAGACGACTGGCTGCGTCGCGCTGCCGAGCGCAGCGGAGTGGGATTCCTTCGTCGCCAGCCGATCGATGGCGGCGCGTTTTTCTGCCAGTCGATATCAAGTACGAGCCGCGGATGCAACGCTGGTGGCCGAGCTTGGCACGCAGTGGCCGTTGAGCGAACACGTGCTTCATTCGAGCTGTGGGGAGGGGCTGGGCTTCTTGTCGCGTTTGCTGCTCGCCTTTTCCGGTCGCGACGATTTGCGGGTCGGTCTGTTGCGGAGCGGAGAAGGCGCTGCCGAGAAGTTGCTTGGCCTCGATGTCGCGGTGATCGATTCGCAACCAAGACGATTGTTCCAGTTGGCTCGACTGACACAGAGTGAGGACGATGAGCTGCTGGTGGCTTCGCTGCATGCAGCGGTGCGCACGGGGTTGCGCGAGTTTTACCTGCCGAGCACCGATGTACGCTGGCAGTCGTCGCTTCACAAGGCGGCAGCGGTGTTGGCTTGGAATGACACTGCGGTTGGGCGGATTCGGCGCGGCATTGCCGCGGTGCGTGACTTGGTGTCAAGTGGCAGCAATGTTGATTCTGCGTTGCGAGTACTGGATCGTCTGCGCAGCGCCACGCCGGAAGCACTCGGACGCGCGGTCGGCAAAGTGGCGCACTACGCGGTGTTTCATCTGTATCGAGGAGAGCTCTTCACTCGCGATTTGCCGTTTCCAGAAGGGGTTGAGTTGCGAGAATTTAGCCACGCCGATTTTGCCGCCCTGCCGGAAGGTGGACAGTCCTTTTGCAGCGCGCTTGGTCTCGACCGCGCCTACTGCGAACAGAAATGGCAACGCGGCGATCTGGTGGTGCTGGCGCGTCTCGGCAACGCACCGGTGGGGATCGCGTGGTGCGCGCGTTCATCGGTGTTTGTGCCCGATTTGGGCTGCCAGGTAAAGCCGTCGTTCGGCGAATGCTACATCCACGATGTATTTGTCACGCCGGAAGCGCGCGGTCGTCAGGTGGCCCCGGCGATGCTCGATTTTCTCGCTCGTAAGTTGCGTGCCCTCGACGTCTACCGTGCCTGGGCGCTGATCGAACGCAGCAACACCGCGTCGACGCGCGCGTTCGAAAAGGCCGCCTATGCGTCGATCGCTGATGTGATCTAGGCGAGAATGGGAACTTCGTCGCGCCTGATTGTCCGGCCGCCAGACGCAGATGCGAAGACACTCCTAGGTTTGTGATGTCGGTTTGCTGAAGGTCCAGGGTCCGTCAGTTTTATCGTGGGTCCATTTGGCATCGATCGAGTTTCTCCGCGCTCAGGGCCAATCGGTCGAGCTCGCCAGTTACGACGAGCGCATGGTCGAGGCGGCCGAGGAACTCGGCATTCCGATTACCGATTTGTAAAAATTATTTTGCGGTCAGGCGAGAGCGTTGTTTGGCGATGTCGAACGCCGCGACGCGATAGGCCTCGGCCAGTGTCGGAAAATTGAAAATCTGGTCGACGAATACATCGATCGGTTGATTGGCGATGAGCGCCATCTGCCCGACGTGAACCAGTTCGGCGGCGCCTTCGCCTATCACCTGCACGCCGAGCAGTCGCTCGCCCTTGGCATCGGCGACCAGCTTCAATAGACCTTCCTGATTGGCGGCGATTTGGCCGCGCGCCAATTCATGAAAAGGCGCGCGACCGACGACGGCGCCGCCAAATTTCTCGATCGCTTGCGCTTCGGTAAGGCCAACGCTCGAAATTTCAGGGATGGTGTAGACGCCGACCGGAATGAGCTCGCTGCCGTGACCGCTCGGCAGTCCCAGTGCGTGACAAACCGCGCGGCGTCCCTGTTCCATCGCCGCCGAGGCCAGTGACGGCGGCCCGATGACATCGCCGACAGCGTAAATATGGGGAACTTCGGTTCGACAATGTTCGTCGACCGCGAGATAGCCGCGCGAGGTGCTGCGCAGTCCCGCGGTTTCGATGCCCATGCCGGCGACGTTGGCGACGCGGCCGAGAGCATAGAGGACTTTTTCGCTACGCAGGATCTCGCCGCTGCCAAGCGTGGTGACCACTTCGCTAAGCCCATCCCATTCGATGGTCTTGGCCCGCTCTTTGGCGACGAAACGGCCCTGGTGTTCTTCGAAGACCCGCAAAAACCGTTCCGACAACTCGGGGTCGAGAAAACTGAGTGGTCGATCAGAATTATCCACCATTGTCACTTTGGTGCCGAGGGTGCTGAAGATGGAGGCGTATTCGCTGGCAATCACGCCGGCGCCCATCACCACCAGCGAATGTGGCAGATAGGTGATCGACAGGATCGAATCGCTGTCGAGGATGTGCTCGTGATCCACCGATACGTCGCTCGGTGTGCGCGGGCGCGACCCCGAAGCGATGACGATGAACTGGGCGCTCATCTGCCGCTTGCCACCGCCGGCCATTTCTACTTCGATCAGTTGCGGAGCGACAAAGCGGGCCTTGCCGTGGATCACGTCGATGTTGTTGCGCTGTAGATGCTCCGTCATGTATTGCTCGTGCGCGCTCACCACCTGTTTGAGGCGCGACATCAAGCTCTCAAGCTGCAGGTCTTCGCGCTGCGGCAACGGAAAGGTGCCACCGGTGCGGCGACGAAAACCACTGAACGCCACCGCAGTCTCGCGCAGGGTTTTGCTCGGGATGGTTCCGTGATGCACGCAGGCACCACCTGGTGCCCGCTCCAGCTCGATCACCACCACTTTGCGGTTGGCTTTTGAGCCCTGAATCGCCGCCTTCTGTCCGGCGGGGCCGCTGCCAATGACGATGATGTCAAAAGTCTCAATCATTGTATTTGTGGAAGTGACAGGCATAAGTATTATTTCACCACTTCATTTTGCCAGATTCTTGTCGTTTTGTCAGTTAGCCTTTCGTTTTCACAATGGGTACGCCAAACCTGGGGAGATTTTCTCCTTTGCGCGCCCGCAAACCCCAAGCATCCCCTTGCTGGCCGGAATTAAAGAAGAGAGAGCAATGATTACATTGTGTTGCGTGCCGCGGCGGAAATACGTTCTTTTTGCGCCAGCAGGTGGTCGAGGTTGGTGGCGTAAAGGCTCAAGAGAGTAAGCATGGGATGGTTGCGAATCGCGGCCTCGTCGATCGGCCGAGTCTGCAGAGTAAAGTGGGAGAGATCGTCGGCCAGACGAGTCAGCGCTGCGGCGTCACGATGGTTCGGCGCCAGCTCGGGCTGGTGGTGGTAGCGGATGATTTCGTTGAGGCGTCCGCCCGGAATCCACTGCTCCACCAGAGCGCAGCCAACGGTGAGGTGATAAGCGTCGAGCACCGGCTCGATCGCGGCTGGGTCGAGTTTGCATTGTTTGTCTCGATGCAGATCGACCAGCGCCTGCAGCAGAATCGGGCGGCCGACGTCGTGCAGAAGGCCGGCGAGAAACGCCTCCTCGACATTGGCCCGACGCAGTCGCGCGATTTCTTGCGCGTACAGCGCGGTACCGAGCGAGTGGGCGAACAGATCGTCGACCGCCTTTTGATGGCCAAGCACTGAGAACGCTCGCGTTTTGCACGAGATCGCAATGGCGATCTGGCGAATAGTATCAAGCCCAAGACGACTGACCGCCTGCTGCAGCGAGGCGATCTGCATCGCCGGCGCGTAATAGGCGGAGTTGGCGACTCGCAAAAGATGCGCCGCCATCGAAGCGTCGCGTTTGATCAAATCGGAGAGCGCTTTGGCGCTGCCGTTCTCGTCCGAAGCCATCGCTATGACCTGGCTTGAGACCTCGGGCAAGATTGGTAGTTCGAGGGTGCCCTGTTCAAGTTTTTGGAGCAGCAGTTCGGCAATGTCACTGCGCAATCGAGCCACGCCAGATTCTGGCGACGACAAAACGGAAGGCTTCTGCGCCAGATTGTGCATGGACTACAGTAGCGAGCTCTTTTCAGTTTGGAATCGTTCGAAGAAGATCTGCGCGAGCTCGTCGAGTTTTTCTCGCGGCACCGGCAGGTGAACGAGGATCGAATCGATCAGAGCCTGGTCCTCTTTAGACTCGGCGCTACCGATTCCTTTGAGGTGACAGAGGTAGTCGCCGAGGGCGACGCAAGCCGTCAGCCGAGCATGTTCATTCGCAACCGCTTCGCACAGCATCAAATCGTGATGATAAAATGCCGCCGCTTCGATGCTCGCCGGCATGTTCCAGCGCTGCATGATGATCGACCCGACATCGGAGTGCGAAAAACCAAACACCAGCTGTTCCGCCGAGCAAGTTCCGACGTCGAGTGCGTTATTTTCCACTTTTTCGTACTGCGACGGATTGTGATTGTTCATGATCACTTTGCCGACGTCATGCATTTGGCCGGCCAGAAACGCGATGTCGCGCAGATCGGGCGCAAAGCGTTCGGCAATCATGCGCACGCCGATGCCGCACCCCATCGAGTGTTCCCACATGCGCTGCTCGCGCGGACCGAAGCGCTTGTAGAGGTAACGGTTGGAGGCGCTGACCACCAAATACTTGAGTTCGCGCAGCCCCAAAATGGTGACTGCGTGCTGCACGGTGTTGACGCGCGAACGCAAGCCAAACATGGCGCTATTGCAAACGCGCAAGATGCGGGCGGAGATACCCTGATCAACTTCGATAATCTTGGCCATGGCCAAGGCGGAAGTGTTGGGATCGTCCACCGCTTTGATCACCCGAACTGCGATTGTCGGCATGGTAGGTAGATCGAGCGTGCGCTCGATGAAACTGGCGAGGCTGTTGCGATCGCCGTTAGCACTTTGATCGCTGGGCGATTGGGGAGCGGTCGCCTCTGCGTTTCCTCGGACCACGACTAAGCTCCTTCACAACAAAGCATTCGTACATAAATCGGATGCTGGATAACAATCTTGAATCGATTGCTGATTGCATACTTGTAGGTTTGCGACGCGCTCAGTCGCGTCGACGGTAGATCTGGCGAGCGCGCTGGGAGTGCGACAAAGTAGTCATTTCGCGCATCAGCTTGGATCGTAGCGTCGTCGCTCTCGCATTGCATTCCGCAACCAACTGTTGTGCCTGAGCGATTGCCGCCGGCGCCAGCAGCTCGCCTGAGCGGGTGGCCTCTTCGCACAACGCCGGCATCGTCGCCAGCACCTCGGCGGCCCTGGCCAAGTCGCCGCTTGCCAAATAAGTTGCGGCGCTGTCCAGCGCAGCCGCGATCTTTTGTCTATTGTCCATTTTGCTGCACCAGTTTGACCGCCTGTTGGAACCCTTGCTCGATTGGGGCAAATACCCGTGTGGCTTCTCTGATCCAATGTGGGTCACGAGTTGCCATGGCTTTGATGAGGCGCAGGTGCACAAAGGTGTAGATGTCTTTCAGGCTGGCGCAGAGCTCCGGCGCCACGTCCGGCTTCAGCGTGCATTGCAGCATGTAAATAATGTCGTTGGCCCGTTCTATCGAGGGGCGAGCGGTGGCGATGTCTTTGCGCTCGAGTGCAGCTTCCGCCACCCGCATGTGCTTGAGGATTGCCTCCAGCAAAAGGAGCATGGTTCGCTCCTTCGACGCGGTGGTCGCCTGCACTGTCTTGTAGACAGACGAAGCGCTCATACAGCACTCATCGGCACAATTTGCCTCCCCAGTAAGTCCATTTGCAGAAGATCCCCTCTGGGCCCGAGGGC
>JAHFDU010000218.1 GCA_023248835.1 Myxococcales bacterium
CGGCGCCGTCGAGCGCTCCTCCGCGATGGTCAAAAGCTGAAGCCAACTTTTTTACTCATCGTCTCGTCGTTGGTCTTCGCCGCGATGGCGCTGCTTTCCAAAATTGCGGTCGCCCACCTGCCGGGCGCCGAGATTGCCTTCGTGCGTTTTTCCGTCGGTCTCCTGGTCTGCGCCGGCGTTCATCTGGTGTCGCCGCTGCGCATTCACAATTGGCGCGGCCTCGCTTTGCGCGGTGTGCTCGGCGGTTTTGCCGTCGGCATCTATTTTACCACCGTCGCGCACTTGAACGTCGGCATCGCCACGCTCATTAATTATAGTTTTCCGGTCTTCACTGCGTTGTGGGGCGCGCTGTTTTTGCGCCAGCCGGTAGGCCTGCGTATCACGTTCGCGCTGGCAGTAACCTTTTTGGGTATCGGAACCATCTTGCGGGCCACCGCGCCGCCGGGTTCGATCACCCTCGGCCTCTGGCAGATGATCGGGCTCGGCGGCGCCGCTCTGTCTGGTGCAGCGGTTGCCACCATTGCAGAAGTGCGCAAAACCGATGGCGCCTGGGAGATTTTTTGCGCTTTCTGTCTATTCGGTGCGCTGGTTTGCTTGCCTCCCACAGTGCTGGCGTGGAAAACGCCGACGCTCTCCGAGTGGCCGCTGCTCATCGCTATTGGGTTGCTCTCGGTGGCGGCGCAGTGGCTGATGACCCACAGTTTGCAATTTGTTCGCGCGGCTTTAGCCGGTGTGATTCTGCAATTGGTGCCAGTGGCCGCTCTGTTTTTCGGCTGGATTCTGCTAGGTGAGACGCTCAGTCGTTTGGCACTCGTCGGCGCAGCAGTGACACTGTCTGGCGTCTGTTACGGCGCGGCGATTGGCGCTAGACCGAAATCACCTTGACGTGATCGATCCCGGTTGTCGTTGACCTTGTCGGTGACGGCGACGGTCTGCTTCCACAAGATCGAATTGCTAATGGTGGAAAAAACGTCCCAGGCCCAGATCGTTCCGCAGGGTAATCAGCAGCACGAAACTTAGTAGCACCAGCATCCCGACCAAATGCACCGTCTGTTCGACGCGCTGATTGACCCGGCGCCGCGTTGCCAGCTCCCAACCGAGAAAGACCAGGCGACCGCCGTCGAGCGCCGGCAGCGGCAAGAGATTGAACAGTCCCAAATAGACACTGATGATGGCGATGATCGACAAACCCGATGCCGCGCCTTGCGACAGCTGCCGTTTCATTACCTTGACGATGCCGACCGGACCGGAAAACTCCGCCTTTTGCCGGCCCGCGAAAATTTCGGCGAACCCGTGCAAAATGAAGCGACTGTAGTCGTAGGGAAAGCGCAACCCCTGAGTGACACAAGTAATAAACGGCGCCTTGACGTACTCCTCTTTGCTGTCGATTTCGATGCCGACGCGAAAGTCGCTGCCCTCTTTGATCGGTGTGACGTTAAAAATCTTAGAGGTGCCCTCGCGACGCACTTCGATGGCAACCGGACGGCCTAAGGCAGCACGAATCTGTTTGGAGACTTCGCTGGTGTCGAAGATTTTCTTCCCATCAATGCTAGCAATTTCGTCGCCGGGCAAAAGGCCAGCCGCCTCGGCCGGCTTGCCCGCTTGCAGACCACCGACGAGTGGTGTCTTGCCGGGCTGAGGTACGCCAAAGGCGAGATAGACCAGCACCATCGCCACCGCAGCGAAGACATAGTTGGTGCCGGGGCCGGCAAAAATCGTCGCCATCCGCAACAGTGCCGGCCGATTGGGATAGGCGCGCGGATCGTCGGGCGAGATGCCCTCTTCGCCCGGATTGAGACCGGCGATTTGGACAAAGCCGCCGAGCGGAACCGCAGCGATTTGATAGCTGGTCTCGCCGCGGGTGAAGCTCCACAACACCGGACCAAATCCGACCGAAAAGCGATCGACGCGCATGCCCGAAAGCCGGGCGACAATGAAATGGCCGCCTTCGTGAATGACAATCAACACTGCCAACGCCAAGATGGCCAGGAAATAATGCATCCCCAAAGGGTAGCACCTACGGCAGGCCTGTCCAGCGACAACTATGGACAACTATACAAGTGCGTGCTTCGACTGCGGGCTACGCGCTGCGCTCAGCATGAGCGGGATGCGGAACCGTCTGTCCTGAGCCTGTCGAAGGACGATCTGGCACTGCAGACCGAGCGAACGACTCTTGCGCATAAAGCGCTTTTCGATGCGCAAAAGCGCGCGCGCACGGCTGCGCAGCGACGGGAAAGCGCGCCAGGCCCGCATCCGCCGCATCACCAAATAGCGGCCACTGACCGCGACCACATCCGCTCCCGAATGCAATCGCCCGAGTGCGAAACCGATTCCGGCGAGCGAGCTGAGGCTGCGCGCGTCACATAAGAGCAACGTCCTGCCGCGCGCCACTTGGCTTACTTGAAAGTATCCAGTGCCACGCGGGCAATGAAAGACGCGCAGCTCGGGCACCTGGGCGCGCAACAGCGTGGCAACGGCGACGGTATTGTCGCCGGAGTGTTCGTCGGCAACCAGCAATTCAAAGTGCAGTTTTCGAGTCACCAAATGGGCTCGCAATCGCACCAGCGCCGCACCGACGCTCTCTTCGTCGTCGCAGGTTCGAACCACCACCGACACGTCGCAGTCGGGCGGAGTCAAGCGCGCAGGCACGCCTCATCCTACTTGCAATCGGCCTACCCGTGCAACCACTGCACTTCTCTCACCAGGGGCGCCCGAAAGTCCGGGCGCCGCCGACAGCTCACAGCCGACAGCCTACAGTTTCGGATTCATTCATGAAATCACCTGCTCTTAGTCCTCCTTTCAAGAGCGAATTTACGGGAGGGTCAACGCGATTTTGCGATTTTTCTCCACTGTCGGCTGTCAGCTGTCGGCTGTCGGCGGTGGTAAGAATCGCGAAACGTGAATCAACGCCGACTTCCGGGCGCCCCTGCTTCTCTCACTTCTCTCTTCTGAGCAAAGCTACACTCGCAAAACCGTGATCGGCACCTCGGTCGGGCGATTCTCGTTGACCAAAGATGCAGCCAGTTGCGGTCCAATCACGCTCCAGTCGAATGCGCGCGCCTGGCCGGTGCCATTTCTCGACAGCAAAGCGCGTAAACTTTTGTCGCCCACCACGCGGGAAAGGGCGCGGCGCAGTTCGGCTTCAGAGTCGACCAGCAACGCGGTTGATCCATCTTTGCACATTTCGGCGATGCCACCTGCACGCATCGCCACAATCGGCAAGCCGGCGGCCAGGGCTTCGGCAATCACCGTCGGTGCGCCTTCGCTGTTTTGTTGACTTGGCACCACCAATAGATCGGCGGCCCACAACCAATCGCGTTTTTTCTGGCCCAACACTTCGCCGAGAAATCGTACCGGTTTTCCGCTCGCCAATCGCTCAAGCCGCGCCCGCTCCGCACCGTCACCGGCAATCACCAGGTAAGCGTTTTCAGGCAGGGCGCGGAGCAACCGGTCGACACCTTTTTCCGGCACCAAGCGGCCGAGAAAAAGCAGCGTCACGCGGTCAAGACCGAGATCTTTTCGCAGTTGATGGCGATCGAGATCGGCCGGGCGGGAAAACTGGTCGACGTCGATGCCCATTGGCACCACCCGACCGTGTGCGGTGAGAGCGCGCGCCACGGTCACCAGATCGGCGCGCTTGGAAAGCCAGCTCAGCAGCCGATCACCGCCCAGTTTTTTGATCAGGCGAACATCCGATCCATGGGCGATTGCAAGGTGTGGTTTGTCGGGAGCGAATGCCGCGCCGAGTAGCGCCGACGGCAACAGCCAATGAGAAACCAGCGCGTCGTAGCGTTGCACTCGACGGTAAAGTGTCGCGGCGAAGCGACCGGTGAACGCAGCCGCGACTGGAAAATTTCGCCACTGCTTAAGCTTAAGCGGTGCACCACCACGATAAAACAGCGGCCAGCGCGGATGCGCCGCGATCACTTCGACCGAGCCCACATGCGTCACCAAATAGCGGGAAAAGTCAGCGACAAAAGCGCCCGAAAAATCGTCTTGGTGACGCGGATAGGAGGTAGTCAGGACACCGATGCGCATGCCGCCTTCTCCGCCTCTTCAGCCATCGCCGTAGGATGCGGCCGGAAATGTTCGCTGTAGAGGCGCCGCAAAAAAGACGACAGCAAGACATAGGACAGCGGATAGATCGCCATGTAGAGCCGAATGCCGGAACGCCACCCCTCGCCGTAGATCGGGCGCACCGGCACGTCGGCGACGGTGAGTTTGGCGGTGTGCAGGCGTGCCAGCAGATCGTTGGGATAGCCGTAGCGTGGAAACAGCCCGGTCTCGGCGATGACTTTGAGGGCACGCCGCGACGCCGCGGTGTAGCCGCACTGCGAATCGAAAACGTCGGCGTAGCCGCTGGAAACTCGAGTCAGCAGCGACAGCGCGAGGTTGCCGCAAAGACGCAATCGTGGCATCCGCTGCCAGGCTTCGCCGCTCAAAAAACGGTTGCCCTTGGCATAGTCGGCGTAGCCAAACAGAATCGGCATCAGGAGTGGGCCGAGATCGTCGGGATACATCTGGCCGTCGCCCGCCATCACCGCCGCGACGTCGACGCCGAGCTCGAGTGCACGCTGGTAACCGGAGAAGATCGCGGCGCCGACGCCGCGGTTGCTGACATGCTCAACCACTTCGGTGCCGCGCCGACCGATCCTGAGCGCTTCAGCCACGGTGCGATCGGTCGAGGCGTCATCGACAACGATGATGTGGTCGACAAACCCAGGCACGCCGACGACCGTCTTCGCGATCGCTCCCTCTTCATTAAAAGCCGGAACCACCACTGCGACTTTGAGTGATCCAAACATGGAACGCGGAGACTAGCAGTTTTCTCCATTTTCGCCTTGACCGATCGGCGCGCGCGCCGCATGCTCATTTTTTATTTTTGTTTTCAACTTCTCTTCTTGTGCAAAGGAGGCCCCCCATGGCAGGCAGCGTCAACAAAGTCATTCTCGTCGGCAATCTCGGCGCCAAGCCCGAGCTCAAAGTGCTGCCCTCAGGGCAGCCGGTATGCGAAATGCGGGTTGCGACCAACGAAGTGTTTACCGACAAACAGGGACAGCGGCAGGAGCGCACCGAGTGGCACCGCATTTCGGCGTGGGGCAAGATGGGCGAAAATTGCGCCCAGTACCTCGACAAGGGCCGTCAAGTCTACGTCGAAGGTCGGCTACAAACGCGCTCGTGGGACGACAAAAACACCGGCGAAAAACGCTACGCCACTGACATCGTTGCCACCAATGTGCAATTTCTCGGCGGCCAAGCCGGCCAAGCTGGCCAGACTGGATCTTACGAAGGACGCACCGTACGGCAGGCGTCGAGCGCGCCCGGCCAGAATGCTCCCTTTGCGCCGGCTGAAGAGGGGACACCAGTAGCCGAGGACGACATTCCTTTTTAGCCAAGAGCCGCCACGTTGAGAGTCGTCGGGGTACTTCTCGGTTGTTTGCTTTCGACGCTGGCGTTAGCGAAAACCGCCCATCCCAAAACCAAAGCCGCCGCCCCAGTTGTTGATCCGGGGCCGGCTCAGATCTTGTTCACCTTCGATGATGGCCCTTCGAACGAACTGACGCCCAAGGTGCTCGAACTTTTAGAGCAGCACCACATCCATGCGGTGTTTTTTGTCAATGGCTGGCATTTTTCTGGCAACCGACCGGCGCACGAAAGAGCGCGCGAGATTTTGCGTGACGAGATCGCGCGCGGCCACTTGGTCGGCAATCACACCGTGAATCACTATTTTTTGTGCGGCCATTACTACATCAAACAGGCGGAAAAAGAGATCAACACCAACGCAGAGCTTATAGCGCAGGCTACAGGCAAGCCGCCCGAACTTTTTCGCACGCCGTACGGGGCGCACTGTCCAGCGCTCACAAAAATTCTCGATCGGCTGCACATCACCCCGATCGGTTGGGACATCGATCCGCAGGATTGGAAAGTACGCAATGCGAAAAAAATCGAGACCTACGTCATCCACCAACTCAAAAAGCAGCGCGGCCGCGCCATCGTGCTGCTTCACGATATTCACTTCGAGACCATTCGCGCCCTGCCCAAGATTCTCGATTGGATTGAAGCCGAAAATCTCCGCCGCACCGCCGCCAAACAGGACCCGATTCAGATTGTCGACTATTCGTATCTGCTGCCCGCGAAACCAGCTGCGCCGCCGCCCTAGCGGCTCCCTGAAGATCCGTAGATCCGTCAGACCTTCAGTGTTACTCGGTCAGCCCGGGTCGGCAGGTCGGCAATCGCCACCGTTTTCGGTTTGCGAGTTGGTGCGAAAGGTGTTGAGTCGCTGCCAATTCTTTTTCATGAAACGCGACGATGATCTCGGGCTGGCCGTCTCCATCCAAATCGTAAATTGCGATCGCATGGCAATACGATCCTTCCACAAAACGAACGATTTCGTTCTATATAGAGAACAAACCAAGACAGATCTTTGAATTTTGTGCGAGCTGATTTCTTAGCAGACGCCGCCAGCGGGGCCGTCGCTGTTCTTGGCAACCAGCAGGTTGCCATTGGCGTCGACGCAAATCGATAGCGACTCGAAGTCGGTGGCAGCGGGCTGCAAAATACTCTTGACAGTGACGGTGGGCGCAGGGCAGATTGCCGAAGTTGCCAGTGGAAACCTTTTTTTATTGGAGCGAAAATGTTTGGTAAAAAGCGGGGTCTTTCTTGTGCAAAAGTGGCGATTTTGGGCGCCTTCCTGCTGGTTGCCGAGCGTCCTGCAACAGCGCAATGCCGGGACGGCTATGACGGATGCATCACGCCCGGAGTGGGATTGGGTCTCCTCTTGGGATGGGGACTGGGAGAGGCGTTCTGCGTCATCACGCACTGTCGCGATCGGCCTTCAGGAAATCCGAATGGTGGCACGGGGAGTGGGAATCTAGACGATAAATTT
>JAHFDU010000219.1 GCA_023248835.1 Myxococcales bacterium
CAACAGTTTCGGATCGAAAATACAAATCCATATCCGAAAGTGACTCCAGATCGGCGGCGACCGCTACAAACAATTTCGAGTTGAACACTTCAAAGGCCAGTAAATGGGCGTCAATTCCGCTGTGAGCTGTTGGCTGTGAGCTGTTGGCTGTGAGCGGTTGGCTGTGAGCTGTTGGCTCTCTTTCACAGCCATACTCGGGCGCAAGGCAGTGCTGCGATGACTGCGGTCAACCGATCAACGACCTCATCGAGCGCCCGTTCGGCGCTGCGCGGCAGCATGTATTTGTAGTGTTTCTTCAGCCACCACAGCGGGCCCCGATCAACACAACCCAAAGCGCGATCACCGGGCGCGCAAAAAATTCGCACGTGCAAGTGATCGTCATGCGGTAGCGAATCTCTCGGCTGCCGCATCAGCTCGCGCGCGCGGTCGATGAGGTCGGCGGACTCTCCCTGGGATTGCGCGTAGGCGAGCAGACGATCGCGCAGACGGTTGTGAATAAACAAATACTGGATTTCGATCGAGGGCTCTTCTAGCAGCGCTCGTACCAGTGCCCAGTTGCGTCGCAGGTCAAACCAACGCGGCGAAAAATCGCTAAAGCTCGCTCCATGTTGTGATGGCGAAGGTGCTTTTGCCTGCCCCTCCGCGATCAAGTAGCGTGGCATCGCACTGACCGGCGCCACCGCGCGGCCATGTTCATCGACCGCGTAATAAATGAGGTCGGCGTCGCGGCCATTTTCGTGCGAATGGTGGAAGATGCTGCGACCGCCTCCCCGCGACGACAGATCGCCGATGCCAAGCAGCGCACCCGGATATTCGCGGCGAACCCGCGCGGCGGCGTGACGCAGTGCTTTTATCAGCTCATCGGTGGCGTAATTGTTTTTTCGCTCTTGCCACAGCGGCGGACAGAGGTAGCCCTCGCCCTTCTGAGGCAAGCGGGCGCCATGCCGCAGGCGACCGTGGTTATAACTGCCGAGGCTGACACTGGTGCCGTCTGTAAAAAGACCGACCGCAGCGCAACTCGGTAGCGCGGCGAGTAGGGCTATCCACAACAAAGTCCTTCCAATCACTTTAGTTTCACGCCCACGAAAGCGACAGGCCCCTAGCCAACGAACGCTATCCGCCGCGCGTCTGGGCAAGCGCCGTTTCCGCGCGCGCGACAAAAGCGTTTTCGGATTCGTCGGGCTGGCCGCCAAGAAACAGGGCCGCACCCACCGCACACTGCAGTCGTGGCGTCGATCCAGAGAAGGCGAAAGCTTCCATCTCTTGCCGCACCCGCTCGCCAAAAGACTCGACATGCTGGCGCGGCAAATTGCGCACCAACAATGCAAAGGTGTCGCTTTCAAGACGAGCCACCACGTCTTCCGTGCGCAGCGTCTTGATGGTAGCTTGCACCAATCGCTTGAGCTCGACGTCGCTGCCGGCGCCAAGTTCGCTGCGAAACGCGGTGTAGTTTTCGAGCTGGTACAGAAACAGCGCCAGCGCCTGCTTATGCCGAGAAGCAAAACGCAACTCCTGCTTGAGGCGCTCGAAAAAATAGCGGCGATTGAACGCCATCGTGCCCGGATCGCGTAGCGCGGCCATCAGCAATTGCCGCTGCGCCTTTTCTTCGATGCCGTCGTACAGAACGTGTTTAAGCACTGTGGATTGTCCAACGCGGATTTTGGCGCCATCACGCAGCGTGCTCTTGGTGACGCGCTTGTCGTCCACATAGATGCCGTTGGCACTGCCCAAGTCGACGATGCTGGCAACTCCGTCTTGAGTGACCACGCGGGCGTGCTGGCGCGAAACTCCCTCGTCGTCCGGAATGCAAATGGTGGCGTCTGGCGTACGCCCGATCAGCAGCTCGCCCTCGACTGGAAAAATCTCGCCAAGACGAGCACCTGCAATGACGATCAAACAGGGCCGCTTCTCGCCGATTTCGAGCGCTGCCATGTTGGCAAAGCGGTGGGTATTTACATCGTCGCCAAAATGATCAGCCACACCGTTATTTTATCACAGACGCTTCTATTCTTTGAGTGAAAATGGGGTAAATGAAGTGTTGCTGTCGTAAAAATCCTCGTGTTCGGCGCGTTTGAGCGCTTTGACCACCAGGTAGGTAAGCGGCGTGAGCAAAGCTTCGACCGCAATCTTGAAAATGCAGTTAAAGGCTGCTGCTTTGAACACCGAGACGCCGGTCCACAATCCAGCAAAAGCGAGCGGATAGAAAATCAGGCTGTCGACCGACTGGCCGACCAGCGTCGATCCAATCGTGCGTGTCCACAGCCATCTTCCTTGGGTGAGAATTTTCATTTTGGCGAGGACAAACGAATTGGAAAAATCGCCCACCCAAAAAGCGAGGATCGAGGCCAGCACAATGCGTGGGCTGTTGTCGAAGCAGCGCACCAGTGCCGGCTGCAAATTTACCGCGTAGCTGTCGTCGGTGTTGACCGGCATCGAGAGCACCACCTTGCTCATGATGGCGGCAAAGATCAGCGCACCGAAGCCAGCCCAAATCACCCGGCGACTCTTGGCGTAGCCATAGACCTCGGTGAGGATGTCGCCAAAAATATAGCTCACCGGAAAAAACAGATTGCCGGCGCCGAACACCAACGGAAAGTGCCATAATTGAACGCGGCAGGTTTTGCCTGGGCCGATGAGGTTCGAACAGAGCAGCACCGCGACAAAACCACCGGTGATGAGGTCAAGATACTTGTAGTGTTTGCGCTCGCCACCCATCATCCGCTCATCCTGCCGCCTGTCATCCGCTCCTCGTGAGCCTGCCGAAGCATCACCGAGCAGCGGACTCGTTTTCCGATGCCATGTGCTTCATACCAGTGTACTTCGGCGCGAGCCACTTTTCCATGAGGGATCCGCCTGACGGTCCGTCGGTCCCGGTCCGTCAGTTTTATCGTGGGCGTGGGCGTGGGCGAATCAGCGACGGAAAGCAGCCATGCACCGGGGGAAAATGCCACGCCGGTGTTTTGCCGATGTGGCGCGTGTTCCGATTTCTCCAATAGTAGAGAGTGCTCGAACAAATTCTCGACCGCCTGTGAACTGAGCTATTGTAGACGAATGCGATACCTAGCGTTCACCGCCGTTGTGCTCCACACCGCGGCTTGTACTGTAACTTCTTCCGGTATAAGCAGTGACGCGAGCACGCCTGACGATGCGGCGCTCGATGTCGCAACAGATGACATGGCGGCAACAGATGACATGGCGGCAACAGATGACATGGCGGCAAGCGATGCACCAACCGACAGTTCCGCCATCGACGCCGGCCCTCAGGTCACCCTCTTTGTAAACACGGTCACATTCTCCGGCGGCGCTGGCAGCGTCGCCTCGAGCGATGGTCAAATCAACTGCGGAGCCACCTGCGGGCCGATTCGCTATGCGATGAGCGCCAACACACTCACGCTTACCGCCAACGCTACTTCAGGGTCCTTTGTCGGCTGGCGCGGCGCCTGTAAGGGCATCCAGCCGACCTGCCAAATCTCCCTTGCCGCCGATCGGACGGTCACCGCCACTTTTGGTCGCCCGCAGTTCGCATTTCTCACCTCGACCACCTACGCGCCAGGCAGCTTGGGCGGTCTTGCCGGCGCGGACGCGGCGTGTCAGGCGCGTGCGCAAACGGCGGGTCTGCCCGGCAGCTATGCCGCTTGGATCTCTACGACCGGTGTGAATGCCAAAGATCGGGTCGGCGCAGGTGGCTGGGTGCGCACCGACGGACGGCTTTTCGCTTCCAGCTTGGCAAAACTGATAGGAATGACCAAGGAAGTGTTTTATCCGCTTCGTCTTGATGAATTCGGCACCGATGTCGGGAGCAGCCAAGCGCCGCTCGTGGCCACCTCCACCACTACCACCGGAGTATCGTTTGGTCATACCAATTGCGACAACTGGACCAACACCACCGGCAACGTTTACGTAGGTAGGGCTTCAAGTGCGCTCACCTGGTCTTATGCGCAAATGCAGGGGGGCGGTTGCAATACCCCAATGCCGCTGTACTGCTTTCGTATCGATCTCTCTGCTGATCTGCCACTGACGCCAGTGGTGACCGGTCGAAAGGTATTCGGATCCACAAATGCTTGGGACCCTTCCACCGGCTTAGCGGCGGCGGATGCGCAGTGCCAAGCCGACGCAAATGCAGCGGGGCTGGCCAACCCAGCCAATTTTCGAGCGCTTCTGTCTACAAACACGGTCTCCGCGCTTTCTCGCTTTGACATCGGTGCGGCCACGCTGCCTTGGGTACGAACCGATGGCGTTCAGTTTGTCGAAAAGGCCGCGGACCTTGCAACCGACTTGCTGTGTGAAGTCAGTACCTACGCCGATGCGTCCTATCACAGCAACCAGGCCTGGGCAGGCAGCAACAGTCCTGGTTCGGTCGGTACAAACGCAACCACCTGCAACGACTGGTCGAGCAAGATTGCACCAGCTACTGGTGTCGTCCACAACTCAGAATTTTGGCATAAATACTCTTCCGATTATTGCAATCAGAACGGCTGGCTGATGTGCTTCGAACAGTAGGGTGGGATCAAATAGTTCTCTCTTCGACTCACAACGAGCGCAAGATCGTGCGTTTTGGCGACACGCACCAGTAGGTGTAGGACGTACCGTCGCAAGCGCTGCACACTTATGAAAAATATGCATAGCCTGTAACTGTAGCGATCACGCCAATCAAGGACTTCAGCTGGCGCCGGGTTTGCATTTCATCGCGGTACCAATGCGAAGGGGAGTTACACGGAGAAGGAATCGCGGCTTTTCGCTGATCATCGTTTTTCTGCTAATCACAGTGATGGTTGGTGTTGCTGCCGGCGTTGCGATGACCACGCAAGAAGATCTCTCAGTCGCTGGTCACGATCGCGAAGCGATGATGGCATTTTATGCCGCCGAGTACGCGGTGGCGCAGGGTAAGTCGTTTCTGTCGACGGCCAACAACGCGTGGGATTTTACCAACAGTCCGACCACAGGCTGGACACCATTTTTGCAGCAGCCGGGTCTTGTCCAGCAGTGCGTGCCCGCCAATGGCTCGAAGCCCGGCACCGTAGCCAAAGCGACCAATCAGGCGGTGCCCTATTTCAATACGCCAAGTGGCGGGCAAGTGACTTGGCAGTTCTGCATTCACAACAACTTCGATGACCCCGCTTACAAGACCGGCACAGGCGATTCTTCGGATGCCTCCGACGTGGTGCATTTCCTGGTGGTGGAGGGGTACGGCTTCGCGCCCAACGGCGCGAAGGCCAGCATCACCGCGACCGTCGGGCCGCCACCTACCGCCAATAATCAGATGGGCAGCTGCTACGCGCAAGAGGGCGGTTGCGGCACCCACACTGGCAACACCGGTCTTCCCGAAACCGGAATTCCGATCAACACCGCGCAACAAAAGAGTTGGCAATGACAAGAAGCTATCAGCCGTCAGCTATCAGCTATCAGCTCGGAGCGATCATTCTCGCTTTGGCGACGACGGCGATGGCCGATCCGTCTGGACGCGGCGAATTGATCTATCAACAGCGTTGTGCCAACTGCCATGTGCTCGGTCGTGGCGAAGAGATTCGCCAGGAGCACAAGAAAGATGTCGATCTGACGTTCGCAGTCAAGAGACACAAACTTGAATGGCTGCGCAAATGGTTGCAGGCGCCGGGCGAAGTTTCCCCGGGCACGCCCTGCCGCGCCGATCGGCTGGAGCGCCACGAGATCGATCTTATTTTGCAACTTTTGCAGATGCGAGCGCGTCCTGAGATTCCAGCGACGGTGCCGCCGCGTGCGGCCGGACCACCGGAACCACGTCGCCCACGACACATTCAGGGGCCCAAGGCGGGAGGCGGTGGATGAGCGACGCCAAACGCTTTTGGCCATTCTTGCTGATTGGCCTGCTTGGCCTCGGGGCGTTGTTGGTGTCGAGCCATCGGGTGCGCGCGGTCACTGGCCAGGTCAGCGCGAACTGCTACGGAAGTTTGGCCGCCAATCCCTATCCCGCGGGATTTTCAGCGGCGAGTTTTTCTAGCACCTCGGCGATCCAGTACACCGGTGGTGGCGGGGCACAGCTCAACACTGCGCTGATGCCGCTCGATCCGCAGCACATCGTGCTGCCGTTTGACCAGGATGTCACCTTCAAGTATGTCTATCGCAACGCCGCCGCTTCGCACACCATCGGCTGGTTTTATTTTGACCAGATTCAGCCATATCTCGATGCCAGCGGGCAGCTGCTCGACGCTGATGGCGACGGTGTCGCCGATTTTTTTCAGACCAAGTCTCTGCCCAACCGTCCCAACGATGGCCTGTGGCACAAGAGTGGGGCGCTGCCCGATCTGCTCGTCGGATCGGCCTATTCGGACGGCGGAGTGTATCCGCACATCCCCAATCTGCTCGAAACGGTGGCGACGTTTCCGCACGGCGGATTAACATTTCTGCTGGCGGATGACGACGGCGATCTAACCGACTGGGGCGGCTACGCGCCGACTGCCGACGTATCGACCGGCGTCGAGGGTATCGCCGATTACGACGTCAACGGAGATGGTGTGCTGACCGTCGCTGGCGTGCGTCAAGAGGCGGATCGCTCGGTCACCTATCCGCAAGTTCAAGGCAATCGCGAAATCGTTTTCTTCGCGGTCACCTATTACTCTGCGACGCTCAATAACGCTGGCGTTGGCATGACCGGTGCTGGAACGCAATCGACCAACATCACGCCTTTTTTCAGCAAGAACATGCTCAATCCTGACGGTGGCACGAGGACGCCGGGAGAGATCATTCAGAAGACCGCAATCGGCTGCGCGCGCGACAACGCTGCTTGCTACACCGCTGATGGTGGCACGCTCGGCTGGATGGACGCGACCGCGATCGCTCGTCTCAACACCGCCACCTATCACAACCTG
>JAHFDU010000459.1 GCA_023248835.1 Myxococcales bacterium
GCTCTAGTCCTCCTTTCAAGAGCGAATTTACGCGAGCGTCAACGCGATTTTGCGATTTTTCTCCACTGTCAGCTGTAAGCTGTCGGCTGTCGGCGGTGGTAAGAATCGCGAAGCGCGAATCGACGCCGACTTCCGAGCACTCCTGGGTAGTGAGCGTCCAACCGACCCTGAGCGCGGTGTGGTGACGGAAAATCCATCGCGGAACCACCCTCGCACGGATCAGTAGCGCGCGCGTTTTGTTCGTCGTCGGCGTGGCACGACTGCGAACTCCTTTTCGATCTCGTCAAGCGAATGACGAGCCCCGGCTCGTGCAGCTTTTCCAATACTCGCCAGGTAAGCGAGAAACTCGTGAGGTCTCGGAGTGACAGCGCCTCGAGAGCGAGCTCGTCCTGCACACTCACCAGAGCTGCGATCGGTTTGCCACGATCGGTTAAAACGACCAATTCCCTTCGCGCACCGCGTGCAGTTTTTCGCAGGGCCGGGCTCAACGTTTCAATCGAAACCGTTTTCATAAATTGATCTCCTTGCCGCCAGTCCTCGCGATGGACTTTTCAAAATCGCTCGACGAACCGGCGGATCCCGACCTCAGTTTTCATGTCACAAATTTGCCCGTTGCGGCAGCGTGCGAGCGCCGCGTCCAGCCCGAGCCACTCGAGTGTTGCCCCCTCTTCGAACGGTGATCCATCGCCCGGCGGCGCCCCCAGCTCCTGGCTCGGCAGCTCGCAGGCAAGAAAAAAGATCTTTTCGGCGCACATGCCGGGGGTGGGGTAGAGCGCCGGCCCCAAAAATTCGACTTTTTTCGGGTCGACGATGGCGCCGGCCTCTTCGTGCGCCTCTTGAATGGCGCGCTGGCGCAGGCCGGCTTCGCTGTCTTCGCCCGCTTCGACGATGCCGGCGACCAGCTCGCAAAACTGCAGCGAAGTGGCCTCGCCTGGTTCGCGGCCAAAGTGGATCGGCACGCGCAGGCCGTGCCGCAACAGCAGCGAAATAGCACCGGCTTGGTCGCGGTGCCAGAGCACCACGATCACCGCATCGCTGCCCATCGGCCTCTCGACGAAGTCGTACTGCGCCTCACGGCTCTCGCTGCCGTCCTGACGCTGGATGTGCAAGCGCAGCCGGCGCAGACGCAAAAATCCGCCGTCGCCCACTCGTTCATCGCTCAAGACCCTGAACCCGACAATTTTCATCGCCACATTTTAGCACAGGGCAGTGACCTCTCGTTCACGCTGCGCTGGGCGTAAGCATCAAAGTCCGATCTCCCGTCGAGCCCGAGCCCGCGTGCGAGCCCGAGCCGGATCTGAAGAACCGGGCTCGGACTCCGGGACGCTGCCCCGAAATTAGGTGACCTTCATTCTTCGTCCTATTCGGCACGAAAACTGCTAAGGACGATGGCATGCGAAATGTGCTGGTTGTCCTATTTGTCACCGGGTGCCTTTCTCATCTGCCACCGATCGCGCACACCCACATGCAGATCCATTGGGCCAAGGATTATGCGGCGGCGGCCGAGCAGGCGCGCAGTCAGCAGCGCCCGATTCTTGCGGTGATGGCGGCCGGGCAAATCGACGGCCTCTGTTGATACGGCGGCGACGTGCTGCGGTCGGCAGCACTTTCAGATGAGCGCGTCATGCGTTACATCGACGATCACTTTGTTCCAGTGTGGATCAATGTGCGCACCGAAGCGCTGCCGCGTTTTCCCTTTCTTGACCAGGTCTTGATCAATGCGCGCGTCGACAAAGAAAATCGGGTGGTCGACCCGTTCAGCAAAGGTTTTTTTGTGCGCTCGGTGGTGGTCAGTCCCGACGGACAGACGCTGCTCAATCCCGGCCCTTCATCGGTGCTCGGCTTTGCCGCCAAGACCATTCTCGAAGGCGACATGAATTACGCCAACGCCGATCCGGGCGATTTCCTCTCGATGGTGATGCATGCTTACAATCGCTGGGCCGACCTGCGGCTAAAATAGTTTGCCCAGAAATGAATGTTTCCCTTGGTCATGTCCACCAACAGGTAAAATGGGAAAATCACATCTTGTTTGGTCACTGTATTTTTTGTCGGCCAGCTGTCATTCGTTTGCGC
>JAHFDU010000220.1 GCA_023248835.1 Myxococcales bacterium
GGCCGATCCGTCGGGCTACATTTTCAAATGGCTGGTCGGCTATTCCGGCGGCCTCGGCTCGATCGCTGGTGTACTCATCGTCGACTATTTCATCGTGCGCCGCCGCAAACTGGTGCTCGCTGATCTCTATCGCTCGGACGGAAGCTATGGTTACCAGCACGGCTGGAATCCGGCCGCGGTGATCGCCACTTTGGCCGGATGCGCTGCCGCCTTCATCGGTGTTGTGGTGCCATTTTTGCGACCGCTTTTTGATTACGCCTGGTTCGTCGGCTTCCTGGTCTCAGCCGTGATCTATTTCGTTTGCATGCGTTTTCTTGCATCTCATCGCACTTAGTAGTACAGTATCCTACATGACCTACATCCAAGATTTCAGACCGCGCCCTGCCCGCGTCCAGGTGGAGTCGATGTGCAGCGAAGTCGTCGACGAACACGAACACTACGGGCTCATCGTCGAGCTTTCAGAGAGTGGGGTTCGGCTGCAGCGACCGCTCAAAGGACGACGCCCCGGACGCATCATTCAGCTCGAATTCGAGATGCCGGGCGTCGACGAAATTATTTGGGCCAAAGGCGAAATCTGCTTCGACCAGCTGTGGCGAGCGCGAACCGTAGCGCAGGGTGGTTTGCAGAGTCTGTTGCGCACCAGCGGCGTCCGCCTGGTGACCGCGGCATCGCGCCATTTACGCATGCTGCGCGACTACGTGATGTCGATGCGCGACGAAGAGCCGCACTGGGCGCTGTCGCACGCCGCCCACTGGCGCGGCTAACCGATCAGATATTGATATCCACTTCGGCGAAAAAGGTCTTAAAACTTTCGATGTCCATCCAGCCGTCTCCATTCGGATGGAACAGGCCCCACGGATTAAAAACCTTGACCCGCTTGGTCTCGATGCTGACATCGATTACGGCGTAGGCGTGGGAGAAATGCAATTCGGGAATCTTCTCCGGTACCACCTTCATCGCATCGGTCGCTTTGCCGCGCGGGATTCCGATGGCCGTGATCGGCTGGTGTTTCTGGCGCGCGATCGCTAGCCATGCCAAGACTCTTTGCGCCGGTAAGCTGCGAGGATCGATCTGCTCCGCCGACCGATTGGTGATCGCCTTGATCAGCAACGCCGGGTTGCCCTCCTCGAGCTTGCCGATGCCCCCTTGTTGCTGCGCCCAGGCTTTTTCGATCACCAAGGGCCAAAGAGCTCCTCCGATCGACACCCTGCCATGTTTTTCAAGATAGAAATCGGGCGTAACCAGCTGCGTTGAGGCGAAGAAAAACCCGAGGCCTTTAAACGTCACGGTATAGGCGCCATCGAGACCCGGCTCAATCATGTCGGTGATATTTTTTGGATCGGCGCTGAGCAGTGCCGCCAGCGCGGCAAACAGGTAGCAATCGCCAACTTTCCCCTGCTCAATATCGCCAAGGCTCGGCGGTAGCTGCTTGCCGGCGTTATCGGTCGGCCACAGGGTGCCCTGTACCGGTTCCGTCACCTCATCGACTCCGGCATCGGGCGCCGCGGTATCCGCGCGACCAGCAAGACAGCGGCGCCGATCAAGCCGGCGCTGCAACATCGCATCCGACATCCCGAGGCAGGCGGCGGGTGACGAATGGGTGGCCGCCGCCTCACCCTCGGCGCTCGCTACTTTCTGCTGTCGAGGCACGAACACACTCAGTGATGGCTGCAACCTTTATTCCAATCAAGAGGCCGCTTCGGTGCGAACCTGGAAGAGAGATGGGGTCATTAGTCCCCATCTCTGCTAGGAATCATCCGCCAGCGCTGCGCGAATAACTGAATTACCGAAGACCGTCCCCACTGTTACAATGTTGCGTGAACTCTGCGCTGATCGTGCCGCAAGAAGTCGCCTCTGACCTCACGCTCGGGTGCGAGCGCGAGTGGCTTGAGACCAATGGACTCGGCAGCTTTGCCATGGGCACCGTCGCTGGGCCAGCAACCCGGCGCTATCACGCGCTACTCTGCGCCGCGCTCAAACCACCCACCGATCGCACTGTTCTTATCAACACCCTCGAAGAGGAGATCTTCGTCGACGGGCTGCGCCATTTTTTGAGCGCCCATTTTTATCCCGGGACAGTGCATCCCGAAGGCCATCGCCACCTCACTCAATTCCGTCTTGATCCGTGGCCGATTTTTAGCTATCGCGTCGGCGAAGTGGTTTTGGAAAAATCGATCTTCATGGCGAACAGCCGTCAGCTCACGGTGGTGCGGTACCATCTCATCGAAGGTGAGCGCGCCCGCCTGTTTTTGCGACCTTTGATTTCGGGCCGCGACTACCACGGGCTGCAGCAGGAAAATCTAGGCCTCCGCCCCGACGCCGCGGTCAGCGAGGGCCTGGTTCGTTTGCAACCGTATACAGGGGTGCCGCCACTGTATCTGCATCACAACGGCGTCTACCAACACCAGCCCGACTGGTATCGCAACTTTTTCTATCCGGTCGAAAAGGAGCGCGGTCTGCCCTGTAACGAAGACCTGTTTTCCCCCGGGCAACTTGGCTTTGATCTCACCGAGTCCACCGACGCGCTGTTCATTTGTGGGCTTGAATCGTCGGTGCCGGACGTCCCCTCGCTCGCTGAACTCGAAATCGCGCGCCGCCAGGCCCTGTGCACCCACATCAAAGATCCGCTCATCAAGCGACTGACGCTCGACGCCGATCAATTTGTGGTCGCGCGTCCGCCCGGAGCCACGCTGGTGGCAGGCTATCCTTGGTTTACCGACTGGGGTCGCGACACGTTTATCTCCTTGCCTGGAGTCGCGCTCGCCCGCCGTTCGTGGCAGCTCGGACGCGAACTTTTGCTGGCGTTTGCGCCGCACGTCAAAGAGGGGTTGGTGCCCAACCGTTTTGTCGACCACAACGAGCCGCCCGAATACAACAGCGTCGACGCCGCGCTCTGGTACGTACTATCGGCCTGTCGGTACGTACGAAAATCGGGAGACCAGGCGACGTTTGAGCGCGATCTGTCGCCGACGATTCGCCAGATCATCGACCATTTTTTGAAAGGCACGAAGTACGGCATCGCCGTCGACGACGACGGCCTGATTCAAGCCGCGGCTCAAGGATTGCAATTGACTTGGATGGACGCCAAAGTTGGCGACTTTGTCGTCACCCCACGCGCCGGCAAGCCGGTGGAAATTCAAGCACTGTGGGTGGCCGCGCTCGAAGCCTCGGCGCGCCTTATCACCGATCTCGACCCGCTTTACGCCGACGAACTTTGGGATCGCGCCGCTTGGGCGCGCAGCTCTTTTGCATCGAGTTTTTGGAATGAGTCGGAAAGCTGTCTCTACGACGTCATCGACGGTCGCCACAAAGACGGCACCGTGCGACCCAATCAACTTTACGCGCTCGGACTGTGCATGCCGCTTATCGATCGCGGGCGCTCAGAACGGGTGCTCTTAACCGTCGAAGAGCGCCTGCTGACACCAGTCGGTTTGCGCACCCGTGCACTCGGCGCCGGCTACCGCGGCCGCATCACCGGAGGCCAATTTGAGCGCGACAGCGCCTACCATGAAGGCACGGTGTGGCCCTATCTGCTCGGAATTTACGCCGATGCTTGCATGCGTATCCGCGGCCGCCTGCCGCCAGGACTTCTCGACGGAATTTCAGCCCACGTGTTCGGCCCCGGCAATGGGCTGCTCGCCGAAATCTTCGACGGCGATTCTCCCCACACCCCGCGCGGCTGTCCGGCTCAGTGCTGGTCGGTGGCCGAAGCGTTGCGCATCTTGCACGGCGAAGTGGGCGTCGATGCCTAACTCCATTTGAAGGTCAGTCGGTTTCGTGGGCGTGGGCGTGGGCGTGAAACGAAAATCCGTGCTCTCTGCCGACGGTGACGTAAGACACATGTGATGACTCAAAACAGGCGCCACATCGACAAAACACCGGCGTGGCATCCACGGTGCATGGCCGCTTTCTGTCGCTGATTCGCCCACGCCTACGCCCACGCCCACGACAAAGCTGACGGACCTTTAGGTAACTTCACTGTTGAATAATTTCTACCAAAAGGTATAATAATATTATGTCGCAACGATCGTCTGCCATTCGACAAATTTCGGCCCATTTGCAGCGAACTACGCTGTTGCGGCTTGAGCGGCACGCTCGACTGACAGGAACCAAGAAGGGATTCATCATCGAGCAGGCGCTCTGCCACCACCTAGAGGCGCTCGAGGCATTGCCCGCCGACGTGGTGACCCCTGCAGTGATTACGGTTGACAAGGCGTCGACCAAACGAGTTCTTAGGCGCTTGACCAAACCACAAGCTCCGACCAAGGCGCTGATTGCCCTCCTCTCCGATCACGATTAGACCGCTGCAGCTCAGCGACGACCGCGCCAATTTCCGCTCCGGCAATGACGAGCTCGATGTTTTTTTTCATCGTTATGCCGGTCAAAATCAGTTTCTTCGTCACATCGGAGTCAGCTACATCGCGCTGCAAAACGGCCAAATCTTAGGTTTTTACACGGTCTCTGCCGGCCATCTCACTTTCGACGAATTGCCGCAGCCGATGCAAAAGAAATTACCCCGCTATCCAGTGCCGATCTTGCGTTTGGCTCGGCTCGCGGTCGACGAAAAGAGCCGAGGCAAAGCCATCGGGTCATTGCTCTTGCGCGACGCCATGCTGCGGGCGCTGACCATGGCGGAATCGATCGGATGCGCCGCCATCGTCGTCGACGCCAAAGCGGAGGCGGTGCCATTTTATGAAAAATTTGGTTTCGCCTCGTTTGGTGCGGTGGAGGGTCTGTCAGGCACCCGCCCGTTGCCGGTATCGATGCTGCTGCCGCTCTCCGCCATCCGCGCCGGCCTGGCCAACCGCCAATCCTAATTCGCTTTTCCGTAAGCGTTCACGTCCCCCTGTCCGTGCACCCTGAGCGGAGCGCAGCGAAGTCGAAGGGCGAAGCAAGAGTCTGCCCTTCGACAAGCTCAGGGCGAGCGGGCGGTGAACGCTTACGCTTTTTCAACCCGCGCCAAAACGCAGGTGACATTGTCGATGCCGCCGGCACGATTGGCGGCGGCGACCATTTCGGCGCAAGCCTCGTCGAGATCGCTTTTGGCATTCAGTATTTCGGCGAGCCCGGGGTCGCTGACCATACCGGAAAGTCCGTCGGAGCAGAGCAGATAGACATCACTTTCGCTGCTGTTGTCGGTGAGCAGATCGATCTGCATTGAGGGTTTCATGCCAAGGGCGCGCACGATCACATTCTTGTGCGGAAAATTTTCCGCCTCTTCCGCCGACAGATGGTTGATACGCATGTAATCGTTGACCAACGAATGATCGTCGGTGAGCTGCTGCAATTTCTGGCTACGAAACCGATAGACACGACTGTCGCCGACGTGACCGATGAGAACTTTATCGGCCATAAAATAGGTCGCCACCAAGGTCGTGCCCATGCCGTGTCGCGCCGGATTGCGCTCGGCATCTTCACAAATCGCAGAATTGGCCAGCGCGATGGCATTTTTGAGCCGGCGGACTTGGCGCCGCTCTTCGGTTTCGATCGGAAACGGCCAAATGATCGGTCGTTCGATCTCGGTGGCGACATAGTGCGCGGCGGTGGTTTCGATCGCCATTTTGGAAGCGACTTCGCCGGAGGCGTGGCCGCCCATGCCGTCAGCGACGATGGCCAGGCGCTCGCTGCCGGGCAGGAAAAAACTGTCCTCGTTGTGCGCACGCCGCAGACCAACGTCGCTGAGACCAGCGAAGCGAACTTGTAAAGGCACGTTCTGTATCGCCAACGTCACACTCATTTGGACCGCCGCGCGACTTCGCCGATCTCCGGCACCAGCGCTTGTGATTCGAGCACTTCGTCGTCGGTGGCGCTGCCGGTCAAGCGAATGAATCTGAGCCGCGGCCCGGTGCGCAAAGTCAGCTCCTTTGCCTGTTCGTAGGCGTCGCCGTCGATGATGTATTCAATCTTATCATCGCTATAAAATGTCGCCTCTTTGGCAATCGCGTCGATCACTTTGTCGCGTCGCATCGGCTTGCCCATGTGAATGCGCGGCAGATCGAAGACGAAGCCGAGCGCTGAAGTGTGAATGCCGACCAGGGCGAAATAGCCCGGCCGATCGTTACAGCGATAAAAAGGTTTAAAACCAAGTCCGATCTGGTCGACCACCGACGCAGCCACAGTAGTGAAATCTTGCCGCGCCCATTCATCGCCATCCGCAACAATGCGGGCATGGAATCGTCGGTAGACGCGCTTAGACAGTTCGCCCTCGACCATGGCGGAGGCGATGATGCGCCCGAGCACCTGTGCCGCCACCGGCGGCGAGGGATTTCCGGTGGCGTAGTACTCGTGCAAAAAGTTGTAGATGATGCCGGTGCCGAAAATGAAGCCGAACTTGTCGCCGATCTGCAAGAGCGGGCGTTCGAATACATCGAAGGATTGCATTTTTCCGCAGCGGTATTTGTCGACCAGCTCAAACAGCAGCTGCGGCGTGTCGCCGCGAATGTTGAGCGAATTGGCGATGGTGTTCATGGTGCCGCCGCGCAGAATAGCAACGAGCGGCAGCGGCTCTTCGCCGTACGTTTTGATAAGCGCTGTCAGGGTGTGGTGCAGGGTTCCGTCGCCGCCCGAGATGCCCAAAATGTCGATGCGCTCTTTTTTGAACTCTTCCGAAACGCGATAGAGATCATCGAGCGACTGGGTCGCCTCGGCGACGCCGTGGCTGCCGATGAGGTAGCCAAGCTTGCGCGGCTTGGACGGATCGCGTTTGTTGGCGCGCGATCGCGGATTGGTGATGAGACCGATGCCAGGCACGGCCGAGGAGTCTACCGCAAAACGCCAAAAAAAATGGTGTGGTGTGTGCCCTTGGTGCGGCTTGAGCGCTGCCGAATTCGCACTGCTT
>JAHFDU010000221.1:0-1958 GCA_023248835.1 Myxococcales bacterium
GACCGATCCGAAGATGGCGGCCGATTTATGGGTCCGCATCGGGCGCTGGTATGGCGACCATTTGAACCATCTCGAATACGCGATCGCCAGTGCGAACCAGGCACTGACGCTGGTTCCAGGACACCGAGCCGCGCTCACCGCGCTGGGTGATTTTTATCGCAAGGCGCAGCGTCACCGTGAGCTGGCAGAGCTATTGGAAAAACACGTTGCGCTGGAAGAGGAACCGGCTGCCCGCATCGACTTGTGGCTCGCCCTCGGTGAGCTGTATGAAGGGCCGCTCGAACGTACCGAAGAGGCGATTGCGGCCTATGACCACGTACTGGCGCTCGATGCTTCGGCGCGCGAGGCGCTTTCGGCGCTCGATCGTCTGTATCGTCGCAGTGGCGACTTTGCGGCGCTGGTGAACATTTTGATCAAGCGCGTTCACGGCGCCGACGACGAAGAAGCGGTGCTGCTCAAACAGCAAATCGCTCGCCTCTATGATGAGCAGTTGCAAGACTCAGGTCGAGCCACGACTGCGTATCGCGACCTTTTGCTTGCTCAGCCACACAACCGGGTGGCGCTGAGGGCGCTAGAGCGACTGTACGCACAGGCGCACGCGCTCGACGAATATTTCGATGTGCTCGAGCGGCAGCTCGACGTGTTTACTGCGGCGGAGGAGCGGATCGCGATTTACGAGCGCATGGCGCATGCGGCGATGGCGACGTTGGGGTCGCCGGAGCGGGCGGCGGACGCGCTGGAGAAGATTCTGCTCATCGACGACCGCCACGACGCGACCTTAACCGCGCTCGAGAAGTTGTACGGAGATGCGCGCAAGTTTGATCGCTTAGTTGATACCTTGCAGCGGCACGTGGCGGTGGTTACAGACAAGGCGCGCAAGCTCGGCCTGCAGCTGCGTATCGGCGAAGTGTTTGAAAACGATGTGAAGGCTCTCGATCGCGCGGTCGAAGCACATCGGGCAGTGATGACGCTCGAGCCCGATCATCCGCAAGCACTACAGTCGCTGTCACGTCTGTATGAGAAACTCGACGACGGCGATCGTTCGATCGAGACGGCAGAACGGCTGATTGCGATTTGCAGTGACCTGCGCACCAAAGTCGAGCTCTACCATCGCATCGGGCGCATATACGAAGAGCGCCGACGCGAACTTGAGACCGCCGAGGCGCGCTATATGGACGCGCTCGCTCTCGATCCCAACTATGTGCCGGCGATGCTGTCACTGATTTCGCTCTATCAACGACGCGGCGATTGGCTCAAAGCGGCGCAGATGATGGTGCGCGCCGAGGCCCAGACCTCCAACCTGGTCGAGAAGACCAAGCTCTTGTATGACGCCTCTCGCGTTCAGCGCGACAAGCTGTCCAATGAAGCCGCCGCCGCCGATCTGTGGGCGCGGGTGATCGCGCTCGACCCGGAGCATGTCGACGCGGCAGCGCCATTGGCAGAGCGCTACTTTCAGAATCAGCAATGGGAAGATCTCGAGCCGGTGCTCGACATGCTGGTGCGCAAGGCCGATCGAAAAGATCCGCGCGAGGCCAATTTACTCTATTACCGCCTAGCAAAGACCGCGGACGCGCTTGGCCACGCCGACAAAGCGGCGAAGTATTACAAAGCCGCGTATGACATCGATTCGACCTATTTGCCGACGCTGCTTGGTCGCGCCGAACTGCTGTACAAGCAGAGCGACTGGGAGGGCGCGTTCAAGCTCTATCATACGCTGCTGGTGCATCACCGTGACACCCAGAAGCCGCACGACATCGTCGAGATTTTTCACCGCTTGGGTCAAATCAAGCTCAAGCAGAACGAACAGAAAAAAGCGCTCAATATGTTTGAAAAAGCGCTCGAGATTGAGCCCACTCATCGCGAGTCGCTGGCGGCGGTGATCGATCTTCAACTCGCGCTCGGTGATTTTGAGGCGGTGGTCACGGCAAAGCGCACGCTTTCGAACCACGTCGACGCTG
>JAHFDU010000221.1:1968-6818 GCA_023248835.1 Myxococcales bacterium
AGAAATTGCGCAATCCGCAGAAGGCCCTGACTGCTTATTTGGAAGCCAATCAGGCGCGACCAGACAGCCGGCCGATTTTGCAAAAACTGCTCGACGTCTATGGCGACACCCAGCAGTGGAAGCAAGCGGTCGAGACCATCGCGCGCATGGCCGAGCTTGAAAAAGATGCGGTGCGACGTGCCAAGTACCTCCACGCAGCGGCGCGCATTTTGCGCGACGAAGTCAAGTCGCTCGACGAGTCGATTGAGTTCTTCAACCGTGCGCTCGATGACTATTTCCGCGAGCCGGAGCGTCTCACTGCGGAAACGATCAAGGAATATTTGAAAGCGTTTGAGTCGATCGATCGCATCTGCACCAATCAGAAGGATTTCAAGAGTCAAGAGCGCGCTTATCGTCGGATGTTTAAGCGCATGCCGCAAGAGGGTTATCTCGAGATCAAAGCCGCGCTCTTGCACGCACTCGGTGAGATTTATCGCTCGCGCCTCAAAGAGTACAAGACGGCGATGGAGACGTTTGAGCTCGCCAATCGACTCGACCCGACCAACCTGTCGCGGCACGAGATCTTGGCCGAGCTCTATTTGATGGCCGGTCCCGAGCACGCCGAAAAAGCGGTCGGCGAACACTTGACCATCCTGCGTTACGATCACCTGCGTGCGTCGAGTTACAAAGCGCTACGTCGCTTGTACATGCAGCTGCAGCAATTTGATCGCGCCTGGTGCGTGTCGCAGGCGCTGGCGTATCTGAAGCAAGCAGACGCCGAAGAGATGCAATTTTTCGAGCAGTACCGAACTCGCGGCTTGGCGCGCGCGCGCGGTCGCCTGTCCGACGAGTTGTGGGCGAATAGTCTGCGCCATCCCGACGAAGATCTGTACATCAGCGCAGTGTTTGCTGCGATTTGGCAGGCGGTGGCCGGGATCCGTGCGGTCGAACACAAGCAGGTCGGGCTCAAGCGCAAAGAGCGCCGCGATCTGTCGACCGACCAAACCCTGTTCGCAAAAGTTTTCACCTACTCGGCCCAAGTGCTGACCTCTTCGCAGGTTGAAGTCTATTTCCGGCCTGATCAGGCAGGCGGCGCCGAGGGCATGGCGTTCTACAATCTGCGCGAAAAGAACGTACTGACGCCGTCGCTGGTGGTATTCAACTCGCTGTTGCAGGGACGGGGTGACAAGGAGGTTGCGTACGAGGTCGGCCGCTTCTTGACCAAGCTGCGCCCAGACCACTTGCCGCGGCTCTGCGTACAGACCAATGGCGAATTGCGGGTGGCGTTCTTGGCCGCGATCAAGTTGGTGCAGCCCAATTTTCAAGCGGCGCCGCAAGAGGCGGCCGCGGTGGCCCAGTACCTTGAGATGATGCGTGCAGCGGTGCAGCCGGCGTGGCTAGAGCAATTGGTCGCGGTGGTCAAACACTTCACCGATCAGCAGAGTTCTGTCGATCTGCAGCGCTGGTCGCAAGCGATGGAGCTGACTGCGCAGCGGGCTGGCTTCGTGTTGTGCAATGATCTGCAAGTCGCCGCCGATCTGATTCAGGTGGAGGCGGTGACAGTTGGATCGCTGCCGAGCAAAGAGAAGATTCGCGAATTGGTGCTCTACTCAGTATCGCCTTTGTACTACGAGGTTCGCCAGCAGCTCGGGCTCGCGCTTGCCTGATCTTCCTTCCTAGGACGTAGAAATTGTGCTATGCAGTCAGTGGTGGTTGCCGCTGGGTTTCCACGTTTTGCCTCGTGTCTGAAGTTGGTGGAGGTCTTAATGACGCGTGCGCTGATGGCAATCTTGTTGGTGGCCGGTTGCGGAAAATCCTCGTTGCTGACGCCAAGCGGCACTGACACAAACTTGGGCGGTGGTGACTTGTCGCCGGCGGTTGGAGTTTTCGACCTCGGTCCGTCGTCGCCAGATCAGGCGCCGATGCGCGCGGATGGAGGGCCGATAAAGCCACCGCCGCCGCCACCGTTTGATCTGTCCCCCCCACCGGTTGATCTCAAACCGACGGGGCCGACCTGCCAACAGGTTTTGACCTGTCTCTTGCAATGCGGCAGCCCCAGCTTCCAATGCGTTTTCCAGTGTCAGCAGGGAGCCTCACCAGAGGAGCGGCAGAAGTTTCAGGCGTTGGCGTCCTGCGGCCTTCGACATTGCGCCAGTCTCGCTGGCGGCGATGGCGGCATTTCGATTCAAAGCGCAACGCAGTGCTTGAGCAACCATTGCAGCACGGAGCTGTTTGCCTGCATCGGCAACGGCTTCGGCGGCGGCGGGAATTAGAATCTCATCTGGGTTTCAAGTGAAGACCAAGTGGTGACGATATTGATCACCTAACGAGCTGGCCATCAGCGAGATCACCTCACGCGGCCAAAGGGAAACGAATTCGATGCGATCAATCCATTCCAGCGGTTCGCTCGCGCATGCGGCGAGCAGCAGGAACTCGATCATCTGCCGCACTGAAGCGTCCATGCGCACCATGAAAATGCCCGGGCAGTGTCGCCCAGCGGCGAGGTGCTCGGCCAAGTGGATCGGCATCGTGTGTTGGTCGAGCGTCACCAGAATTCGGTTTTCCTGCTCGGTCCAGCGCAGAATACTCGGGTCATCGACCTCCAAAGGAAGATCTGGGAGGTCTCCGACTCGCACAACGTCGAGGGACTCGGCCGCGTCAATGTTGTAGCGGCGCGCGGTTCGCCACAGAGGCCCGCGCAGATGTTCGTCGAAAAGGTAGCGGAGTGGCATCCCTCAGGATGCCTTGGATCGCTTGAGCGCCTCGTGCCGTCGGCGGAGCTCTTCCATATCCGGTCTACGATGGGCGGCGGCAGCTTGATCAGCTAGCGACGAGTGACACTGCGCTAGATATGCATCAACGTCGGGTCGGTGCTCTAGGTAGAATGCGATTACCTTATGAATCAGGGCCAAGCTCAGCGATGGAAACTGGTCGAGGATCCCCTCCGCAGAGTATCCCTCCTGATAAAATCGAACGACATGTTCCAGCCCGATTCGGTGGCTCTTCAGGTGTATCGAACCGGTTGCATTCTGCAATAGAAAGTCAGGCAGCGTCATCATCGACCTCTCGGCTATTCTAGCATGATCGTGAATGTTTTCAGTGATTGAAGATCTTTAGAATCACTGCGGAGACGACGACGCCGAGGAGAAATGCGATCAGAATCGTGCGCAAATTCATGCGTGGTGCCTGCGGAGAAGGAAATTCGATTTCGGAAATTTGTTGCCGTTCGGCGTCGATGAGGAGCACTCCGTCGACGGCAAAAGCGTGGTGATACTCGAGCAGTTGGCGGCGGGTGGCGATGTTGCTCACATCCGGCGCCAACTCTCCGCTTTTGACTTCGGCGATGAAGCGGGCCTCGCCGCGGCGCACCAGATAATCGCCGCGGACTGAAAATTGTTGTGGCTCACCGTCGACGTGAACCGTCCAAGTTTGGGTAGGCTGCTCGGCTTCGATTTCAAAACCGTAGCCGCGCAACAAAGCTGCGGCCTGATGTTCGAGTTTTCGTGCCAGGGCGAAGCTGCGCTGCAGTCTCCTAGATCGCAGCGCGCGGCGGATGCTGTCGACGAAAAGTACACTGAGAAAAAGCGCGATGGCGCAGGCGATGAAAATTGAAACTGGCGGCAGGCTGCAAACCAATCGCATCCTATGATCCGATCGCCCTGAGCTTGTCGAAGGGCAAATTTCGCAAGGCCTCGTCCTTCGACTTCGCTGCGCTTCGCTCAGGATGAGCGGTCTTGAACCATACCTTCGGCGGCAGGTTACTTCCTGAACAGCGACGACAGCGCGTGCTTTGCGGTCGCGCCCATCATGTCGGCCAACGACGTAGTCAGCGGAATTTCTTTCGGGCAGACCTGGACGCAGTTTTGCGCATTGCCGCAGTCTTGCACGCCGCCGGGCTCGGCCAACGCATCGAGACGAGCGTCGGCGTGCATGTGGCCTGACGGATGCAAGTTGAAAAGTCGCGCTTGGCTGACCGACGCAGCGCCGATGAACTGCGACTGCGGCCCGTAGTTGGGACAGGCCTCCATGCAGCAGCCGCACGCCATACAGCGCGACATTTCATAGCGGGTCTCGGCCATGGTCGGCGAATAGCGCGGGCCGGGGCCGAGGTCGTGGGTGCCGTCGAGATCGACAAACGCGCGCACCCGTTTGAAATCGGCAAAGATGCGGCTGCGATCGACCGCCAAGTCGCGAATCAGCGGATACTTGGTCATTGGGCGCAATTCTATCGGCTGCTCAAGCGTGTCGCACAGTGCCGAGCAGGCCTGGCGGACGCGCCCGTTGATGATCATGGTACAAGAGCCGCACACCTCTTCGAGACAGTTGGCGTCCCACACCACCGGAGCGACGCGCTTGCCGTCGCGCGTCTGCGGCTTGCGCTGCACTTCCATCAGCGCGGCGTGCACGTTCAAGTGCTCTTGCCACGGCACTTCGAACTCTTCCCAGCGCGGCGGTGCGTTCAGAGAATCTTGCCGCTTGATTTTGAGCGCGACCGATTTGCTCATTTATGTCCTCGCCGCTGCGGGTGCCGGTGCCGGCGCGCCCTTGCCGGTGTAGTCACGCTTGACCGGCTTGACCAGCGACGCGTCGATCTCTTCGTACGAAATCTTGGGTCCATGCGTCTTGCTATCGTACAGCGCCATCGTCGTCTTCATAAATTTCTTGTCGTTGCGCTCGGGAAATTCGGGCTTGTAGTGCGAGCCGCGCGATTCGTCGCGCATGAGCGCACCGACGGTGATCACTCGCGCCAAGCAGAGCATGTTCCAGAGCTGGCGAACAAACATCGCTGCCTGATTGGCGGTCTTGCCGGTGTCGAGCACCGAGCAGTTTTTCCAGCGCTCCATCATCTTTTGCAAAGTTTCGTCGGTCTG
>JAHFDU010000222.1:0-5967 GCA_023248835.1 Myxococcales bacterium
AGGATGCCCGCAATGCGATCCCTCTGCGCACCTCTTCTTCTCCTCAGTTGTGCTCACCCCAGCCCGGCAGCTCTGCCCTGTGGCAACTGCTCTCCGGACGCCGCGTTGCCTACCCCTTGTACGCCCGGGGTCGACTGCGATCAGGTTGACGCTGGGTCGCAGTCAACCCTGGTGCCGTGTCAGACCGATTGCTTCGACATGGGGGAAGCGGACGGTACCGAAGCCGATGCGGCGCGAAGCCCGCCCGCGCCAGCCATCGTGCTCGAGAGCGAAAAGGTCGGTGTTGACATGGTGTCGGCGATGGCAGTTTCAGCCGACGCCAGCCGGGTTTACCTATTGCGCACGCGCAATTACGATTCCCGACGGCTGAGCCTCGCGGTCGTAAGTCTTGACCCGGTGTCCGGCAGTCAAATTGGCCAGACCGCATTTGTCAGCGATGGGCAGCCCTTGTCGGCCGGCACCTACTCGCTTGGCGTCGCCCTTCTGCTCGACGAGCCGCACCAGCGCCTCTACCTTGCCACCTATGACGTCGATCGGCGGGGCGCAACGCAGTCAAGCTATCTCGAGACCTATGCTCTCGACGCTCACGGCGACATTCTAGGCAGCCTGCCGCTTGCAGTCGCCACCGTGACCGGCAGCGACAACACCTCCAGCGTCGTCTACGCGCTGGCCCGCCATCCAACCGCGCCGGTCTTGTATGTCGGCGGTTTGCAGGGCGTTTACGCGGTAACGCTCGACGACATGGGGGTGCCGCAATTTCCAGCGATGCACGACCAGCTACTGCGCGGTAGCTACAAAGAAGCGATCGCGGTTGCTTCCGACGGCAGCAAGCTTTACATGGGCACCTATCATCTCAATCCGCTCGGGCCGCGGCTCGAAATTCTGGCGCTTGCCTCGGATGGCTCCTTTCTCACCGCGCCAGGCTCTGGCGAAGGCCCGTGGGGCTATGACATTGTCGACGCCGATTCGCACGCTCCCTACGCCTGTCATCCCAGCGCCAACTGCGCTTGTAATCTTGGACCGCTGGCGGTGTACAATTTTCTGTACAGTCCGGGTGCGCTGTTTCGACGACCGCGCCAGGCCGACTCCCTCGGCCTGCCTGGCAATCTCAGCGTCGGCGCACTGCCGCTTGGCAGCGATGGGCTACCGATTTCGGGGCAAGAAATCGTACCGGTGTTTGGCGGCGCCCCGATGCACGGGCGAGCCCAAGCTGTGGATCCAGCGCGCAACGTGTTGTGGCTGGCAAGCGATGTGGAGGTGACCGACGCATTCGATGGCACCACGCACGTCGCTGGCGTCGAGCCCAACTCTTTCACTCTCGATGGCAATCTGACTCCGAGCGCAAGTTTTTCCAGCCCGGCCGCTCTGCGCATCGGTGTGCAGGCCGGTGAGCGACTCGAAGTGGCACAAAATGGCACTGCCGTGCTGCTGACCGAACGGCAGACCTGCTACGAAGGCAGCCTGGTCAATGCCAAAAAAGGTCTGCACATGAATCTGGCGGTCACCGGCTACGCCAGCGTGACAGACGGAACCCTGCCAGCAAACGTGTCGAACCTCACCCTCACCATCGATGGCCGCGATGGACTGGGGGTGTATCCAGCGAGCTTTAGGGTCTCAACCGATGCACAGGGATTGGTTCCAGACTCGGGTTGCCTTGATCTCGACCTGGTCAAAAATGGCGGCGGCGCCCCGATTTTGAAAAATCATTCTGATTTGGTGGCGCTGATGATCAAGGTCGCCCCCGATCTCAAGTTCTTCAAAAGCGCCGAGCAGATGGCGCTTTCGTTGTCATTTTTCGAGGGGGATTGCTCGGGCACGCCGATCGCAAACATCACCACCAAGGTCGACTACGGCGGAACCGCCGCAGTGGTGGTGCCCGGATACAGCCTTGGCGTGGAAAATCAAGTCGCACTCGACCGCACCCGCTTCCAAGCGCTGCAGGATCGCGTCACCACCTATAAGCAAGCCGCCGATGCGCTGCCGGCGCTGGCTCATCCACCGGCGCAGTTCGTGGTTGGTTGCGGCAGCTTCCGCGGCATGCAGGGCCATCTCGGCCAGCTTAGCGACGAGCTGAGCATTGCCAGCAAAGTCGGTTGCAACACGCTCAACATCTCCGAGTTCGAGCCGATCCCGGCCAATCAAATAAATTCATTGTTTGCGGCGACTCCGTTTGCGCACCGACGCTCTTGGGGTTCTCCCCTGATCTATTTCCCCGGCAAGAGTGGCTGCTTGCAACGCGCCGGACTGCTGTTTGATTATGAAATGGGGTACCAGTCGACCGACGTCAGTATGGACAGCACCTGCCCCGACTACTTCTCCGATCTTTTTCTTGATACCTTTAGTGCCAGCAATGCCGATTCGAGCCGCAGCGACATTGCGTACATGGCGATCGCCGACGAACCCGGCAGCTACTTCCCCGAATTGGTCTTGCCACCGTCGCTGGTGCCGTTCCAAAACTATGTCAAGAACAACAGCGGCCTGGATGCGACAGCGTTTGGTGGCGCCAACCCGAATGACTGGGCGAGCTTGCAATTGACCGGTCAGTTTGCTGCGCTCGAGGCGCAGGCGGGACGAATGGTGGCGCCCTGCGTCGGATTGTCCGCTCTACAATGTGGCCGACGCTTCTATTTTTCGATGAACTACTTGCAGGACTCGATGATGCGCGGCGCTGAATATGTACGCCGGGCGTTCGAACGCCGGTCGGGCGCCTATCCACTACTTTACTACGATCTGAACAATTACGACGACCACTGGATAAACCCGCTGTCGACCACCACCGAGCATCAGGCGCTCACGCCCGATTGGAAGCGGATCAACTCGGTGCTCGACGCGTTCACCGAAGAGTGGGAGCACGATCGCGATGCCGAAGCCGACGAATATCACGCCGCAGTTTTGCACTCGTCGCTGTCGATGGCGCCGCCCGACGATCTGCCGCGGCCAGTTGGTCGTCCGGCGGGGCGGATGGGCGGCTATGTTGTCGGCCTCGTCATCGGCGAGCATCCGTGGGGCGCAGCGTACAAAGCGCTGTCGCTGATTGGCCACGGCGCCAAGACCATCGAGTTTTATACGTTCGGTCCGACCCCGGCACTGCCGGGCAACGGTTGGTCGGACAATTTCGCCGCCTACGCGCCGATTGCCCGCACCAGCGACTTGATTGGAGCCTCCGAGTCACTGACCTTTCCAGGCGAGCCGCCTCAGAGGGGCGGAACCAACGGCAACCAAATCGCCATTGTTCTGCCCACCATCAGCTATCTGTGGAACGGGTTCAGTGGTGTCGCCTATTACGAGTACGAAGCACGCGGCATTTACACCGCGCTTGCCCACCAAAGCTTCGGCGTCGACTTTCTCGATGAGCGCGAGATCGACGAAGCGACGCTTTCGCATTACGCGGTGGTCTACTTGGTGGGGCCCAATGTCAGCGCCCGCGCCCGCAGCGCGCTGCTGACCTGGGTACAGGGTGGCGGTGCGGTAGCGCTCACGCCGGGCGCGGCGGTGGCCGACGAGTTCAACCAGCCGGATGGTCAGGTCGACCAAATACTTGGCACCTCTTTGCGTAGCGCCACCGCGTTGAGGGTGCTGGCGCCGCAACCCATCCCGGCAGAGGAAAGTGGAAAAATCCTGGCCCCGAGCTTGAGTCAAGTCAGCGGCCCAGCACCGTTGGGGTTTACGTCGGCACCAGCCGGATCGATCGGGCTCGAATATTACAGCCCACAAGGCCCGAACAATGTCGCCACGATCGCGAAAAAATCGGGACTGGGGTGGCTGGTGCTTTATTCCTACTTGCCGGGTTACAGCTACCTCTCTTCGCCCGATCGTACGCCGCGCCACCACCTGCCAAGCGGCTGGGATTGGTCGCTCGGCAAGAGTGTGGCGTTACCGCTCGCGCTCGGCAATGTGCAGAGCGTGGTGCGAATTGAGGATCCGGCCACCGGCGAAGTGCTAAGCGGCGTGCAAGGTTTGCCGCTGATGTCGGCGCAGGGCGTCGCGGTGGTGCTGCTCAACTGGACTGATCAACCCATTGCCTCGGTTCGGGTGACGGTGCAAAATGCGTCGGCGCATCTCAGCGCCAGTTCGGCGCTGACTGGAACGATCGGAACAGCCATGACCGTCGGATCGGCCGCGCAGGTGCAAATGGGGATCGACTATGTGGATGTTTTGATGCTGCGCTAACCCTTGTTCAAAGTTCAAGAAACTATTTCTTACTTTTTTCGATCGGAGAAAAACCACCTGAAACTGATGATTCGCCGTGGTTTACGGGGAAGTTCTCTGCGCCGGCACGACCTTCCTAAAGACCTTTACGTGATTAATTCTTGACGTGAGGTTGTGTCGTCTGCAAAAGTACACGCGGGAAAATAATTTTTGTCCTCCGGGGATGGGGACCCAACCATGGCGAGACTGTTTCCGAAGTGGACGGACACCGCGTTTAAAGTAGTTCTCGGAGGCCTCGGCGCAGGGGCGGTTGGTGGTCTTACTCTGGTGATGCTCTATATGCGCACGCCGTACGGAGAAGCCGCCGAGTATCCGATCGACCAGCCGGTACAGTTCGATCATCGCCACCACGTTGAAGATGACCAGATCGATTGTCGCTACTGCCACAGTGGCGCTGAACGGTCCTCCTACGCCGGGATTCCAGCCACCGAAGTCTGCATGGGCTGCCACAACCAAGTTTGGAACCAGAGCCCGATGCTCGAGCCGGTACGCCGCAGCTACTTTTCGGGCGAAGCGCTCGAATGGAACCGCGTCCACCACGTACCCGACTTTGTCTATTTCAACCATTCGATACACGTCAACAAGGGTGTCGGCTGCGTCAGCTGCCACGGTCGCGTCGATCAGATGGCGCTCGACTATCAAGTCGCGCCGCTGACCATGGGTTGGTGCCTTGATTGCCACCGCAACCCTGAGCCGAATTTGCGACCGCAATCGCAAATTACCTCGATGACGTGGACTGCGGAACAGGATCCCAAAGGTCATGAGCAGGCGGTTACAGAATACAACGTGCGTCATTTGACCAATTGCACCACTTGCCATCGTTAAGAGAGGCCACGTGAGCGCATCCAATTTGGTGCAAATCAGACTGCCGAAAAAGAGCAAGCGACAGTGGAAAAGTCTTGCCGAATATCGCGGCGATGAGGAATTCTTCGAAGCGCAAAAAGGCGAATATCCAGAGGGCGCCGACGGTTTTTCCAGGCGCGGATTTTTGCAGATGCTCGGCGGCAGCACCGCGCTTTTGGCTGCGTGCAACCACGAATTGCCGTCGAAGATTTTGCCGTTTTCGCAAAAGCAAAACGAAATGGTTCCGGGTGTGCCGACTTTTTATGCGACCTCGATGGTGCTCGAGGGCTACGCCACTGGCTTACTGATCAAGAGCCACGAGGGGCGGCCGACCAAGATTGAAGGCAACCCCGGGCATCCGGCCAGCCTCGGCGCCTCGAATTTGTTTCAGCAAGCGTCGATTTTTGAGCTCTACAATCCGCAGCGCGCCCGTCGCGTGCTCCACAATCACGAAATCTCCAACTGGGGCGCCCTGTGCAAGGCGCTGTCGCAACCGCGCAGCGACGGTGGCGCCGGGTTGCGAATTTTGCTTGAGCCGACCTCGTCGCCGCTGGTGGGGTCGCTGCTTGATCGGGTGATCAAGAAATATCCCGAGACCAAAGTCACATTCTATTCACCCAATCATCACGTAAGCAGCCGCGCTGCGACCGAGATTGCGTTTGGACGTCCGTTCAGCCTGCTCTATGATTTTTCCGAAGGCGATCGCATCGTTTCGCTTGACGCGGATTTTCTCAGCACCGGACCGATGGCGCTGCACTATTCGCGCGCGTTCGGCAAACGGCGTCACGTCGACGCACCGGAAAAAGCCGAAGAGATGAGTCGTCTCTACATGTTTGAGGCGATGCTGTCGGAAACCGGCACCATGGCCGACCATCGCTTCCCGGTGGCGTCGAGCGCGATCGCAGAAAAAGCGGC
>JAHFDU010000222.1:5977-6810 GCA_023248835.1 Myxococcales bacterium
CGCACTCGGCATCAAGACGCCGCTTTCGGCAGATGGCGGCGATCACGCCGTCCTAGCGATTGCCGCAGATCTGAAAGCCGCCAAAGCGGGTACCACCATCGTCATCGCCGGCGAACGTCAGCCGGTCGAAGTCCACTTGCTGGCGCTGGCGATCAACGAATCGCTTGGCAACCTGGGCAAGACCGTAAAGCTCATCGAACCGGCGCTGGTCTCGCTCGGTAAGAATGAGCAGGACTTTCCGTCGCTGGTGAGCGAGATGCAAAAGAAGGCGGTCGAGACTCTGCTGATTCTCGACGCCAATCCTGGATTCACCGCGCCAAGCGACTACGACTTTCGCAATTTGCTCGGAACCGTTCCGGTGTCGATTACCACTGGTCTTTTTGAAAATGAAACGGCGGGATCGTCGACTTGGTTCGGCGCCTCGCTCCACTATCTTGAATCCTGGGGTGACGCCCGCGCCTTCGATGGCACGCTTTCGTTTGTCCAGCCGCTGACCCGTCCGCTGTTTGACGGTCGCTCGCCGGCTGAATTGTTGGCGGTGCTTTCGGGCAGCGTCGATCCCGATGTATACGCCATGCTCAAGCAGCTGCACGGCGATCGCGATTTCGACGAGGCCATCAGGGCCGGCTTTGTCGACAACAAATTGGTGAGCGAATCGGGTGTCATCGCGCGGCCGGTGCCGACCCCGGTCAAAGGCGATTGGTCAAGGGGACCGACCGCGGTTCCGAAGAGCGCAGGTGGGATTGAGCTTAACTTTTTGCCGTCGTCGACGCTGTATGACGGCCGGTTCGCCGACAATCCTTGGCTGCTCGAACAGCCGCAACCGATCACCA
>JAHFDU010000223.1 GCA_023248835.1 Myxococcales bacterium
CGCACGATCAGTGCGGCATAGGCGTAACCAAGCAGTGGCAGTGCAGCGCCAATTCCCAGCGCCGCCACGGCATGGCCGATGCCGCGACGACAGTCGACAGCCGACAGTTGACAGCCGACAGTCGTTGCCATTGCAAGCATTGAATAGGCAACGAATGGCACGCTGAGCACGTGGGTGAGATGGCACAACACGCAAACGCCTAGGAGCACACCGACGATGCTCGCGGCCGCGAGCGTCGGTCGCCGATGATAAGAGTAAACCGCGTGCAGCAGAAACAGAAAAGCAACGATCGCTAGCGCGTACGCTTCGACGTCTGCCGTCTCCATCCAGAAGCCGTACGACAGTGCGAGTACCGCCGCAGCGACCACGCCGCCAAAAAGCTGGGCAGAGTTTTCGCGCATGAGTCGCCACGCCAGCCCAAATTGAAGCGCGATAGCGCTACCGCCTAGAAACGCGTTGATCGATCTGCCGACTGCGAGCGGATCGCCATGGGTGAGTTGCACCGTCGCGCGCAAAAGCGGCATGTAAGCCCAATGACCGGCGGCGAAATTGTGCGGCAACAGTTTCAAGTAGCCCAGCCCGTCAGGGTTCACTACCGACGGAGCGGTGCGCAGATAGAGCAAAACGGATAGCACTGCGAGGAGCAGGGCAGACATCACGGCACGAAACGGTTGGCTCATGGCCGTTCGTCCTGCATGGCCGCTCATCCTGAGCCCTGAGCTTGTCGAAGGGTCGAAGGACTCATTCGAAAAAGACTTCGTTGCGAATCTGGCGCTTGCGATCGACGCCGCGAGCGACCAGTTCCTGCTTGACGTCGCGAATCATGCCGCCGTTGCCGACCAAATAAAACGTTGGTTGAAGCAAACTTGCAAGATCCGCCGCGATCGCCGACGTGATTCGACCGCGCTCTCCCGTCCAAGTCGGGTCGTCGCTCGAGAGAAATCGTCGGACTTGCAGACGCGGATTATTTATTCGAGCGTCGAGCTCGCGCTGCCAAAACAAATCGCGTTGATACCGATTCCCCCAATACAGGACGATGCGACCGCTTTCGTTTCGCCCAAGTGCCTCGTCAAGCATCGGCAGCACCGGGGCGATGCCTACTCCGGTGGCAGCAAAAACGATGTCTCCCGGGTGTTGCAAATCAAGCACGAAGAAACCCATTGGCCCGGTAAAAGTCACCGTCTCGCCGACGGCAAGATTCATGAACCAAGCCGATCCAGAGCCGGCTTCAACCCGCTTGACCAACAGTTGTATTTCAGAGCGACCCGGAGACGAAGCCAAAGAATAACTGCGCAAAATGGCACTACCATTTGGTTCTTCTCCGACGCGCACAGAAATGAATTGGCCGGGGCGAAAAGCGAGCGGCGCTGGCGGATCGAGTGCCAGCGTAAAGACAAAAATATCGGCGGCACAAAGCCGTTTCTCGACGACGATCGCACGATGGACGTTGCTCGCCACGAATGCTAGGGTAGCTGGATGTTCCGCCTCGGTACAACATTTCTTGTACTCGTTCACGGCTGCTACGCCCCGCTCGCCCTGCGCCTGTCGAAGGGCAGACTTCGATGGGTTCCCCCTTCGACTTCGCCGCGCTTCGCTCAGGGTGCACGGGCTGGGGAGCATGGAAGCTTACCAACATTTCTTGTGGCACTGCTGACGGCGTTTGCCGGATGCGCGGAAAAAAAACCAGCGCCGCCACCGAGCGGACTGCCGCCGCTTACCGTGCCGTCGGTGGCAGCGCCAACGGTTGCCGCTAACGTCGCGGTTGTTTCCGGTGAATTGCGCCTTGATCCGCGCTTGCAATCGCACGTGGCCGCTGGCGACGTCATTTTTTTGGTCGCTCGCGGTGTTTCGACTGGCACCGCCCCCGCGCAAATCGTAGCGGTAAAGAAAATGAGCGCAAGTCGTTTCCCGATTGCTTTTTCACTTGACCAAAACGACGCGATGATGATGGGCACGGAGCTGAGCGGCACGGTGGTGGTGAGTGCTCGGGTCGACAAAGATGGCAACGCCACCACCAAAGCGCCGGGAGATGTTACCGGGATGGCGTCGCCGGTTTCGGTTCCCTCTAGCCACGTCGTCGTCACCCTGGATCAGTTGCTGTAATGCTCGGCAAACAAGAAATTTTGGCGCTGCTCAGCCAAGGCGTCACTTTCCTGCTCGGCATGGTTGCTTCGATCGCGGTTGGGATGATGTTGTCGGCGCATGTTTCCTCACCGGAAGGATTGATCATAGCGACGATCGTCGCTGGCATCGGCATTCTTGGTTCCGCGACGGTCTCGCAAGCCGTACACGATCGTGTTCTAGAAGACTAAGGCTATTCCGACAGTAACTGGCGCGCGATCGCAGTGATTTGAATTTCGTCGGTGCCGCCGCCGATCTGAAACAGTTTGGCGTCGCGCGCCATCATCTCGACGGTGAACTCTCGCATGTAGCCGTTGCCGCCAAAAATCTGGACCGCCTCGAGCGCGCACTCGGTGGCGACGCGGGCGCAGTAGAGCTTGGAAGCCGAAGCTTCGGCGGCAGAGATCGTCACCTTTTTGTGCGCTTTCTCGAGCTGCTTGAAAAGCAGATTCCGGACATTTTCTCGGTGCATATACATCCGCGCCAACTTTTCTTGCACGAGTTGGTATTCGCCGATTTGCTTACCCCAGGTCTGGCGCTCTTTGGCGTACGCAACCGACAACTCGAGACAGCGATCGATGACGCCAAAACACATCGGCACCATTCCGGTGCGCTCGCCGTGAAACACCTCGCGGGCGCGATCGCGCGCCGGTAGAGTCTCGGTCTCTCCAAGCAGCGCGCTCTTGGCGACGCACACATCGCTCAAGAAGATTTCGCCGGTGGGTGAGGAGTGCATGCCCATTTTTTCCATCGGTTTCGATAGCGAAAGTCCGGGTGCGCCTTTCTCGACGATGAAGGCGTGGATCGGCCGCTCGTTCTCGCTTTGCCCGGGTTCAGCGAGCTTGGCGTAAATCACCAAAACGTCGGCGAACGGGGCGTTGGTGATAAACGTTTTCTGCCCGTTCAAAATGTAGCCGTCGCCCGAACGCCTGGCGATCGTGCGCATCGATCGGAACGCGTCCGATCCGGCGCCGGGCTCGGTCATCGCCCAGGCGCCGATTTTTTCGCCGGTGAGAATCGGCAGTGCGAAACGCTTCTTTTGCGCGGCGGTTCCCTTGGCCAAAATCGCGCCGCCAGCCAAGCCTAGCGAGGCGCCAAAGGCGAGGGCAAAGCCTGGGCAAACGCGGGACAGCTCGATTGCGACGATGGCGGACAGCGCTGGGTCGCCGCCGAAAAATCCGCGCTCGCCGCCTGCATTGGTGTCACCGCCAGGCGTGGCTTTCGCAAACGTCGCACGCGCCATCTCATCGATGCCAAAGCTGCGGATGAGATGGCGCATCGCGTCGTAGGGCAAAACGTCGCCGCGTTCCATCGCCGGTACCAGCGGCACGAGCTCTTTTTCGGCCCAGGTGCGCAACATCCGCTGGGCCATCTTCTGCTCGTCGGTAAAGTCAATCACGGAACGATCTTGGCTTTGGGCGGGAGCAGAAACGAAAACCCGAGACCGAAGAAAAGATTGTTCTGCGGCGTTTCGTCGGCGGGAGTCAGATGCCGATCACCGTTGACATCGCCGCCACCGGGGTTGGCCTTGAGAAAGAAATCGCGGAACTCGATCTGCATGCCAAACCAATCGGTGAAATACAGATGGGCTCCGAGTCCGAACATGCCGCCAACTTTGATACCGGAAAATATTCGCGGATCCTCCGTGTTGGGATTAGCCGGATCGCTCGTGCCTGCCGGATCTTCGCCACCCGCGCAGCATTTCTGGGTAAAATTCATCATCCCGACCCCGACCGATCCGTAAAAGTCGTAGTAGGCAAACCCCGCCGAGAAGAGCGAGAATTTTCCCGAGATCGGGGTCACCGTGACATAGACTGAAATTAGCGCATTGGCGCCTAGAATACGCTGATCGTGCTGCTGTGGCGTTGGTTGACCAAAGGTCAATCCACCCGGACTGTTTTGGGCCGCGGTGAGCGCGCCGCGCACGCGATCTTCGAGACCAGTGTTGGCATTGAACAGATAGGCGCCCTCGAAGCCGGCCGCCAACCAACTAAGAATGTGAAATTGCAGATTGGCGCCGATACCAAATGCATGCTTGTAGTCTTGGTTGGTCGAGATCACAAACTCCGGCGCGATCTCAAAGCGCAAGCGGCGCAGCTCGAGCCGATTGTGGATCGCCGGCTGGCCTTCGAGCGGATTGTGACGGCCCGCCGCCCAGGAAGTCGAGGAAACTGCCAGCAGCAACAAAGGAAGGAGCTTCTGTGTACGCATCTCCATCTCCTTTATCGCGTGTACTTGTATTCGAAGTTAGTGGGCAGAAACATTCCGACTCCAATGCCAAAGGTTACGTTTTGCACGAACTGCTTGACGCCGGACGGCACACCATCGTTTTGGGTGCGGCTCTCCGGCTCGAACGAGTCAATGAACATGTAGTCTTTGAGGTAGGCGTGAAACACCAACCACTTGGTGATGAAAAAACGCGTTCCTAAATCGAGATGCCACATCACGTCGTAGTTGGTGGCGGCGCTGTAGTTGGGATCTGGGTCCCGATTAACCCATTCGGTCTGAATCACACCCACGCCACCCTGCAGATAGATCTCCCACTGCGCAATCCAGCGATTGAAGATGGCGAATTTTCCGTACAGCGGCACGTAGCCAAAATTGGCGGCGCCGCTCCATCGGTAAATATTCTCGGCCGGCAGCACACGATCGTCGAGGCCACGCAAAAATCGATGCCCCAGCGCTTGGTGATCGTCGGCGACGTAGTAGGTGGCTTCGAGCCCGAGACTCATGGTTTCCGAAAGAAAGAAATTGATGATCCCCCCCCAGCCGTGATGCTGCACCAGCGGGTTGTTCATGCTGACGTTGTAAGTCGGGATGAGCTCGACCCGGTGATATTTCAGAATCGCGCGACGCGGAACGACAACGATGTCGCGCCAGGAGATCGATCCCAGGCGCTCGCCGGTGTTGCGTCTGCCCACGTCTCCTCCTGGCGGAGCTGGCTCGGCGCCGGGAGGAGCGGGCTCGGCCGCGGATGGAACTCCTGGTGGAGCGGGTTCGTTGCCCGCTGGCGGCGTCGGCTCTGCTGGCGGCGTCGGCTCCGCTGCTGTCCCAGGAGGAGTGGCTTCCGCTGCTGGTGGCGTCGGCTCCTTCGTCGCCTGGGCAAAAGCCGAGCTACTGAGGCCGCTCGCAAGACAAAATCCAAGTGCCGCTGCAGCGTACCCATCCATTCGTCGCATAATCACCTCAAGCTGAGCCTTGCTTCAACAACAAAACATCAACAATATTAACGACTTAACAGATTAAACGGCAAACGTTGGCCACTATAGCAACGCAACTTCGTCGAGGCAAGCAATTTACCGTCATGCAACCGCTCGCCCTCTAGCTTGTCGAAGGGTCAAGCGGTTTCTTTACACGCACTCGGATACAGTGCGCGAACAAATTCATCGCAGTTGAATTCGCGCAAGTCGGCGACTCTTTCCCCAATGCCGATGAAGCGCACCGGCACGCGTAATTCATCGGCAATGCCAAGAATCACTCCGCCCTTGGCAGTGCCATCGAGCTTGGTGAGAACGATCCCACTGACCTCGAGAGCCTGCTTGAACAGCGCCGCTTGTGCAATCGCGTTCTGTCCGTTGGTGGCATCGAGCACCAGGAACACTTCGTGCGGCGCGCCCGGAATCGCCTTTTGCAAAACCCTCCGCACTTTTTGGAGTTCATCCATCAAGTCGATCTTGGTATGCAAACGTCCGGCGGTGTCGGCGATCAAAATATCAAACTTCTCCGCCACCGCGCGCTTGGCGCCTTCGAAAATCACCGACGATGGATCGGATCCGGGATTGCCCTTCACCACTAGCGCACCGGCGCGCTGTCCCCAGATCTCGAGCTGTTCGGTAGCAGCTGCGCGGAAGGTATCGCCCGCGGCAAGCAGCACCCGTTTGCCAAGCGACTGCCACTTGGCCGCGAGTTTCCCGATGGTGGTGGTCTTGCCAACGCCGTTAACTCCGATGGTCAGAATCACCATTGGACGCGCACGATCGAGGTCCAGCGGCGGCGCGGCGGCCTGTACAGTTTGCAAGATCGCAAGCGATTCGTCACGAATGACCGACCAAACGATCTCCGCACTCTTGAGTTCGGCGCCCGACAAACGGCTGCGCACCGCTTCAAGCAGTTTTCCCGCCGTGCGCCCACCGATGTCAGCGGTGTAGAGCACCTCTTCCAATTCGCCGACGAGACTGTCGTCGATTTGTTTCTTACCAAGTACGCTCGACAGGCGCGCGACGAATCCGCTGCGGGTTTTTTCCAATCCTTCGACGAGCGACTTTTCAGTTTCCGTTGGTGCAGCGTTTGACGCAACAGTGGGCACGACTGCGGATTGTGCGGCGGGCTTGCGGCGTCGCCACAGCACCAGCGCCGCGCCAGCGCCCAAGACCGCGAGCGCGACCAGCGCTTCGATTTCTGCATGGCTCATCGGGAGCGAACTATAGGAAAGCGCCAAGGCAAGGGCAAGCGTCAATAAAATTGAAAAAATCTACCGTTTGATCGATTTGGCAAATTCTTGCAGCAGCTCCTTCGATCGCGGCGAGAGCTCTGAGGGTATTTGCACCGAAACCCTGGCGAACAGATCGCCGCGCCCACTTGCTGCCACCGCCCCCTTGCCGCGCAATCGCAGCTCTGTGCCGGTCGACGTTCCAGCCGGAATGGTGAGTGTCACGGTACTGCCTTCAAGCGTGAGCACTTCCACCTTG
>JAHFDU010000224.1 GCA_023248835.1 Myxococcales bacterium
ATCATCGAGAACCTGGCACCGATTCGTGCGGTGCCCGATGCCGGTGGCGCGGTGGCGTCGCTGGTGTTCGAGCGCCAGCAGCTCGATGGTGACAAGTGGCATTCGACCGGAGAATTGATCGAACTGCCAGCGCGAACGGTTTGCGTCGCCGCCGGAACCAGTCCCAACACCATCTACGAAAAAGAATTTCCACACACCTTTGCGCTCGACAAGCGCGGCTATTTTTCCCCGCACACAGTGCAAAAACAGGGCGATCGGTTGCTGCTTTCGCCGTCGCTGACCGGATTTTTTACTTCGTACGAAAAGAGCGGCCGCGTCGTCAGCTACTACGGCGACAACCATCCGCGCTACGCCGGATCGGTGGTCAAGGCGATGGCCTCGGCCAAGCACGGCTACCTCGAAGTCGCGCGCTTGTACGAGGGCGAAGGGATCGACGATGCCAAGTTGCCGCAGCGACTGGCAGCGTGGCAAGTGTTCACCGAGCGGCTCGACTCGGAATTGCGCGCCACCGTGGTCGCCGTGCATCGCTTGACACCGACGATCGTCGAGATCGTGGTGCGGGCGCCGGCGGCGGCTCGCCACTTTCAACCCGGGCAATTTTTCCGGCTGCAAAACTACGAGCGCAACAGTCCCACCGTCGAGGGCACGCGCTTGGCGATGGAAGGCTTGGCGCTGACCGGAGCGTCGACCGATCACGAAAAAGGACTGCTCTCGCTGATTGTTCTCGAGATGGGCGGATCGTCGCGGTTGTGCGCCGGGCTCAAGCCGGGCGAGCCGGTGATCGTAATGGGACCGACCGGTACACCGACGCATATTCCACCGTTAGAGACGGTGCTCCTGGCCGGTGGTGGCCTTGGCAACGCGGTGCTGTTTTCGATAGGCAAAGCGCTGCGCGCGGCGGGCTCGCGCGTCATCTATTTCGCGGCGTACAAGAAGCGCGAAGACGTTTTCAAAATGGAAGACATCGAAGCCGCCGCCGACATGGTGGTGTGGTCGGTCGACGGTGGTGAGCCCGTCGCACCGCGTCGCAATGACGATCGCGCCTTTGTCGGCAATGTGGTGCAGGCGATGGTCGCTTACAGCGGTGGTCAGCTCGGCAAACCGCCGATCGAGCTGCCCGAAGTCTCGCGGCTCATCGCCATTGGATCGGATAGGATGATGCGGGCGGTCAAAGAGGCACGCCACGCCATCTTAAAGCCGCATTTTTCGCCGGAACACGTCGGCATCGCCAGCATCAACTCGCCGATGCAGTGCATGATGAAAGAGGTCTGCGCGCAGTGTTTGCAGAAGCACGTCGATCCGATCACGGGAAAAGAGACAGTGATTTTTTCCTGCGTCGATCAGGATCAGCCGATGGACAAAGTCGACTTCGAACATCTGGCGTCGCGCCTGCGCGCCAATACGGTGCAGGAAAAACTCACCAACCTCTGGCTCGAACGCGTGCTGGCCAAAGATACCGGTCCCCGCGTCTAAGCAATAGACCGAAATCACGTTGACGTGATCGATCCCGCGTTGTCGTTGACCTTGTCGGCGACGGCGACGGCGACGATTCTTCCACAAGATCGAACTTTGTCTACGCTAAACCGCCACCGACGGTGATGACTGATCTGAGATCGTTCACGTCGCCGTCGCCGTCAACAACGACTACGATCACGACAACGTCGACGAACTGCCAGACGCAATCGCGTCAACGTGATATCAGTCTACTCTAGTTTGCGCAGACCCAGAGCAGCTCGGTGCCACCATCGTCGGTAGCTGCGGCCTTACACCACATCATGGCAATCGTGCGGCAGCCGGGAGTGGGTTCGCCGTCGCCGACTCCGTAGTATCTGCAAGTCAAGCCGGGCACAGTGCAGGCTCGGTGATCGTAGCAGAGAGACGCGAGCGGGCCGCCATAGACAGATGGGCAACCCGCGTCATTGCCTGCGTCGGGTGGCGTCGTTTGTGGAAACTCGCAGTTTGCTTCTACCACCGGAGCAACCTCGCACTTGCCGCTAGCGTCGCAGAGGTAGCCATAAGGGCAGGGGTTGCCGGTACCGCAGCCGTTTCCGACCACTGGATCCGTTGGCCCATCGTTGGTCGGCCCAGGTGGCATGTCAGGATCGTTACTCCTAGGGTCGAGGGGCAGCGGTGTTGTATTACAGCCAAGGATGAACGGCGCGCACAGAATCCAAGTCTTTAGGTCGGTCATTATTCGCCTCCTACAAAGAGAGTGGCGACGACGCTCAGAAACGGCTCAAATAATATACAGCGAGGTCGCTCCGTCAGTATTTGAGCGCCATTCCGTTGTAAATGGCTGTAAACACTGGCTTACTTGCGACGTGCAGACACGCATCATTTTTGGAGATACGTACGATGGCTAAAGCTAAACTGACTTTGAGTGTGGCAAAAGAGGTCGTGAAGCGGGCCAAGCGGCTGGCGGCCTCGCGTGGGACGTCGGTGTCCAAATTGGTCACCAGGTATCTTGAAGCGGTGTCGCAGCCGGAACCGTCTGCTGAACCGCCAGTTTTGCGTCGGCTTCGCGGAGCACTTAAGCAAGCCGATCCGAAGCTGTATCGCGATCATCTTGCCAAAAAATATCGATGAAGAAACTAGAGGGGGCTGCTTTCGCCGAAGACGCCGATGCGGCGGAATTTTTGATAACGACTTTCACGCCGATCATCGGCGCTTAGCGGGACGATCTCGGCAAGTGCACGGTCAATTGCATCACCCACCGATTGGGCGATCCGATCGTGATCGCGGTGAGCGCCTCCGGCAGGTTCGGTGATGATCTGATCGATGACGCCGAGCGCCTGTAAATCGGCGGAACGCAATTTCATCGCAGCCGCCGCCTTTTCGACGGCGGCGCCATCGCGCCACAAGATCGAGGCGCAGCCTTCGGGAGAGATCACCGCGTAGATGGAATACTCGAGCATCAAAATTCGATCGGCCACGGAGAGCGCCAGCGCGCCGCCTGACCCGCCTTCGCCAATCACCGTCGCCACCACCGGCACGTCGAGGGTCGCCATCAATTCGAGATTGCGCGCGATCGCCTCGGCCTGGCCACGCTCCTCCGCGTCGATGCCAGGGAATGCGCCCGGGGTGTCGACAAACGTGAGAATCGGGTACTGCAGGCGATTGGCGAGCGCCATCAATCGATGCGCTTTGCGGTAGCCCTCGGGGCGTGCCATGCCGAAATTGCGCCGCAAATTGTCTTTGGTGCCGCGCCCTTTTTGGTGACCGATCACCATCACAGTGCGACCGCGGAAACGAGCCAGCCCGCCGACCATCGCCTCGTCGTTGCGGAAGCAGCGATCGCCGCGCAATTCGACAAAATCCTCGGTCAGTCTGCCGATGTAATCGAGTGTGCTTGGACGCCCCGGGTGACGCGACAGCTGCACCACTTGCCAGGGCGACAGATCGGAAAATATTTCCTCGAGCAGCTGTTTGGCTTTGCGCTCGAGTCGCTCGATTTCGCGATCGAGCCCACCCGCCTCGACACTCTTGAGCTCGGCGATGCGCTGTTCGAGTTCGACCAGCGGCCGCTCAAAATCGAGCGCTTGCGGAGGATCAAGAGCCATGGACTTATCGTAGTCGCTCTTGTTCGGTTTGGTAAAGCGCTAGGGCGGATGAGTAGATTGTCGCTTGTGGCTCTTTTTTGAACCAGATGCGCTGGCGTCGCGCGTATTGGCGAGTGGCGATCGCAATTGTGTCGCCGAGCGCCGCAGTGGAAAGTGCGCCTTCCAGAAACTGCAGCGCCTGGCGATAGCCGACCGATTCGAGGGCGCGCACTTTGCCAAATCGTTTCGACAAGGCGCGCGCTTCTTCGACCAGTCCACTTGCAAGCATTGTGGCCACGCGAGCTCGAATACGCGACTCGAGCTGTGTCGCCGGCGGATCGAGTACGGCGACGCGCATGGGATAGCGCTCACTCGGCGAATGGGTTTCGTGATGGCGACTAAGCGGCATGCCGGTCAACTCAAACACTTCCAGCGCGCGTACGACACGCACCAGATCCTGCGGCTCGATTCGTTCCGCGCTCGGCAAATCAATCGATTGCAGTTTCTGGTGCAAGATGCCCGGCTGCGCTTGCTCCTCTGCCATCATGCGCTGCCGCAGCGCTTCATCGCGCGGCGGTGCGTCCATCAATCCGAAACGCAGCGCGCGCAAGTAGAGTCCGGTGCCGCCAACGATCAGAACTTTCTTGCCGCGCGCGAGAATGTCGGCGATCGCGCGATCCGCGAGTGAGGCGTAGGTTGCGGCGGAGAACATTTCGTCGGCGTTGGCGACGTCGATCACATGGTGAGGCACCTGCTTGCGCTCTGCGACACTCGGTTTGGCGGTGCCGATGTCGAAGTCGCGATAGACCTGCATCGAGTCGCAGGAAACAATTTCCGCGCCTACCTCGGCCGCCAAACGCAACGCTACTTCGGTTTTTCCCGACGCGGTGGGGCCAACAATCGCCAGCATCAAACGCGGCCGAAGCGCCTTTCGATTTCTCCGAGTGATACGCGCAGCAGCACCGGACGTCCGTGGGGACAGTGGGCGCGGTAGTCGATGGCGTCGAGCGACGTAAACAGCGCGTGTACTTCGTCGGCTGAAAGAGTCTGGCCGGCGCGCACCGCGGAGTGGCAGGCGACGGTGGCGAGCAGGTGATCCGTTCTTTCTGACAGCGAGACTGTGCTGCCGTCTTCGTCTAGCTGGCGTAACAGCTCAGGTACGATTTCGGCGGGCGTGGTGCGACCGAGCAAATCAGGCACCGCGCGCACCGCAAGTTGTTCGCCGATTTCGAGATCGAAACCCAAACGGTCGAGTAGCTCGCGATGCTGCGTTGCTGCCTCACGTGATCGATCGTCGAGCTCAAATTCGGCCGGCAGCAGTAGGCGCTGCGATCGTACGCTGCGGCCCTCGTGTCCAGTGCGCAGGCGTTCAAAAGCAACGCGTTCGTGCGCGGCGTGTTGATCGACCAGCACCATCTCGCCGGCGGCTTCGCACAATAGATAGGTTTTGTGCAGCTGTCCGATGTAGTGCAGCGACGCAAAGAAATTCGCCGGGGCCGCGTTTGGGATCGCCGGTGCGTGGCTGGCTTCTGCGCTGCGCAAAGGCGGCAGTGAATCACCGCGTACCCACATCTCTTTTTTTCGCTCGGGCAGACCCAGTCCTGGTAGCACCGGTGGCGGCGAAAGCAGACGGAACGATTCGCTTGGTTTGGTTACAAATTCCGAAGTCGGCCGCGGCTGCGCGGCAATGAGTGGCGGCGTTGGTTCGCGCGAATAGGACTGCAGCGGCGCACCGGCAGCCTCCGCCAGCCAGGGAGTTTCCGCTACTGCGTCGGCGATCGCATGGCGCACCGCGGCGAAAATTTCCTGCGGATGGGAAAAGCGCACTTCGAGTTTTTGCGGATGAACGTTGACGTCGATGCGCTCCTGGTCGACGTCGATCTTGACCACCGCGAGCGGATAGCGCCCGCGCTCGAGCAGCGCGCCGTAGCCCATGCAGATGGCGTGGAGCAGGCCGCGGTCGCGGACAAAGCGGCGATTGACGATCGGATAAACCGCGCGCGAAGTGGTGGTCGCTTCGGCGGGTGATCCGAGATAGGCCTCGACGTGCACCGTCGGCTCTTCGCGCACCGTCAAATGAAGTTTGGCCGGCTTGTGGGCGTTTTTGGCGAGCGCTATTTCGGCGCGCTCAAGACCGCTCGAATGCGGAGGCCAGTCGAGCACCAGCCGATCGTTCGAACGCAGCGTGAAATGCACGTCAGAGTAAGAGAGCGCAAGTCGGGTGATCACCTCGACGATGTGCGACGACTCAGTCGCTGGGCTCTTGATGAATTTCAAGCGCGCCGGAACATTGCTGAGAAGATTGCGCACTTCAATGTGAGTACCGACAGGGCCGGCAGCAGCGCGCGACTCGACGACCGATCCGGCACGAACTTCAATTTGGTACGCGGCTTGGTCAGCCGCAGTACGCGTGCGCAAAGTGAGTTGGGACACTGCTGCGATGGAGGGCAGCGCTTCGCCGCGAAATCCCATCGTGGTCAGACAGAAAAGATCCTCAGCCTTGTGTAATTTAGAAGTCGCGTGACGTTTGAGCGAGAGATGCGCCTCTTCGGGCGTCATTCCAGATCCATCGTCGCTCACCACCAATCGCGCCAGGCCGCCATCCCACACTTCGACCTCAATGCGACGGGCGCCGGCGTCGAGCGAATTTTCGACCAGCTCTTTGACCACCGAGGCGGGTCTCTCGACCACTTCTCCGGCGGCGATTTGATCGGCAAGTTCCGACGACAAGACATGAATGCGCGACATGGCAGAGGGAGTAACACAGCTGGTGGCGGGGTGTCGAGCGGGAGGGGAACTAACCCTCAAGACCACCATTGCCGACTGGGAGCGCGGCGACCGCGCGATCTCGAAAGAGCACGACTACGAGTTGCGCGGCATCGCATTGGCTGTGTTGATCGATCGCCTTTCCCCCAAAGAGCGCCGCCATCTGGGCGAGCGAGGCGGTGGCATGGCTCAAATCCTCCTCGCACCAAGAACGGCGGCACCGCCGAAACGGCCCAAGCCGTATGTGATCAGAGCCATAACTCCGCTCTCCTCCCTCAAGTTGTGAGGGAAAACCGTCGAAAATATGTTTCCCAAAGGGAAGGATTTTACTGGACCCATGATCTGGTTATATGTATAAGTATCAGACATGGCTTCCGATCGCCAAGATATCCAGCGCCGCCGCCGCCATCTCCACGAACAGCTCCGAGCCTTTTCCTTTCAGCCTTTAATGCGTGGCTCGATAGTGGAGCGCCTACGTCGGTGTGGGC
>JAHFDU010000225.1 GCA_023248835.1 Myxococcales bacterium
GCGCTGCGAAGTGCACATTGGCAACTACAGTGACTTCCGCCAGCGACAGCAAGCCGCGGAAAAACCAGCGCCGGCGCTACCGTCACCCGAAAAGAAAGAGCGCTTTAGCGAGCGCGAGCAGCAAAAAACGGCGCAGCGATCGGTCGAAAAGAAGCGCAAGCGCCTCGGCGAACTCGAAGCCAAAATCGCCGAACTCGAATCCCAGGTCGCTGCAATCGATGCCAAGCTAGCGGCGGACCACGCCGGCGACTGGCTCAAGCTGCACGCACTGGTCGACGAAAAGGGGTCAGTTGACCGGAGACTGCAGACCCTACTTGCCGAATGGGAACGGCTATCGGCTGAGCTGGAGAGGCAATAGAACTGGCGCAAGATCTGCAACGGCGAAGCAGTATGGGCAAATTTGAGCAAAACGAACGTGCCAAAGATCCGGTCGGGAATGCACTCGGTCACCACGAACTCGAGCTCGACCACGAGCTTTGGCGAGCGGTACAGCGCCACGCCTACACCAAGACGAAACGCCTTCCCGACCCCGCTACGGCAGCCGAGCAAGTGACAAAAGCACCCGGTCTCGCATTCGAGCAGCAGGGCGATCGGCTACTGGTGCGAGTCAAGGTTCGACATCACTCGGAATCGGGTTGGAACGCGATCATGGCCAACATGATGAAGCATCTTGATGTTAGCAAAGAACACCTCCGCACCGGCATGCAACATAGCGTCACCCACAGCGTCGGGATTGGGTCGGACGGGGTTTCGCAAGCAATCGGAGATACGGTGATGTCGTTCATGGCTCTTGCGGGCGGTGCCGAAGCGACCCTGACCAATGGCAAGTTCGATGAGGTGGCGATCGCTTTTAGCTTGTCCCCGATTGACGTTAAAGTCGGGGGCGATGGTGAAAAGCCACGTTTTTCATTGACCACCAGCTTCGATGTCATACAGCCCTACAACGGTGAGACCGAAATTCGCGCCTCCGCTGGGCTGAAATGGCAGATCACCAAAGAGATCGAGCTTTCCGCACGTGTCGTGCAAAACCTACCGATGAACGCGGGCGACCATCCGGACCCCATCTTACAATTCGGGCTACGCGCTCGATTCTAAGTGCTACTCGTTCACCGGGGGACGTTCCGTTCGCCCTCGCTCTCAGCGCATTCGCGCCGGCTCGGGCCGAACCCCCTCGTCGGGCGACCGAGGGCCGAATAGCGCGCAGCGCGGGCCCGACGAAGTGCCGAAACGTAGTGAGGCCAAAGCCCGCCGGTTCGGCTTCGCACTCGGACCACTAAGGTCCGGCTCAGCCTCCCCCCCCGCCGCGCGATTGTCTCGCGCGTTTCGGATGGCTACCAACAACGCTCAGCGCGTTTCTCGACTCTGCTCCACACTCCACTGAACTACTGTACTCGACTGAACTCCGCTTGCATTAGCCCTCCATCTACATTAGTTTCTGCCTCACTTTGGGATGCATGCAAGGGGCCTATAGCTCAGTTGGTTAGAGCGGCCGGCTCATAACCGGCTGGTCCCTGGTTCGAGTCCAGGTGGGCCCACGACGGAGGCGAAATGAAAGAAGAGCTCAAGCTACTGATTGAACTGCAGCGCCACGACGCACGCATCCAAGAGCTCGACGGCATGCGCAAAGTGTGGCCGCAGAAGCTCGAAGCGATGCGCAGTGATGTCGCCAAGGTCGAAGCGCTGCTCGAACGCGAACGTCAGGAGCTCAAAGATGCAGAGGCTTGGCGCCGGAAACAGGAAGAGGAGATGCGCTCCGAGGAGGCTCACCTGGTCCGCGCCAAGCAGAAATCGGCGCTGGTGAAGAACGTCAAAGAACACATGGCCAATGAACGTGAGCTGCAGCAGACGCGGAAGCTGGCGCAAGAGCGCGAAGAGGAAGTGCTTAAGCTCATGGAAGCGGTCACCGCCAAACAAAAGTCGATCGCGCAACATGAGGGCGATGTCCATGCGCTCAAGGCGCACGTCGACGAAGAGGCCAAGTTGGCGGAGGAAAAAACCAACGAGATCGACCGCCAACTTGAAGAGGAGAAAAAATTGCGCGACGTCGCGGCGACGCACTGCCGTCCCGACAGTCTGCGGAAATATTCGTCGATTCGCATGAAGCGCGGGCTGGCGCTGGTGCCGGTGAAAAATGGCACCTGCCAGGGCTGTAACATGAACATCCCACCGCAGCTGTTTAACAACATTCAGCGCGGCAATTCGATTGAGCTGTGCCAGAACTGCAACCGGATTATTTACTGGGACAAGTTGATGGAAGACGGGAGCGGCGCAGTGGCGCCGATTGAAAACAAAAATTAATTTGGGATTCGACAAAGTGGGCAAGGCGTTCGCTGGCCGTTGAAAGATGGCGAGAGGAAAGTCCGGGCTCCACAGAGCAGGGTGCCGGTTAACCACCGGTCGGGGTAACTCGAAGGAAAGTGCCACAGAAAATATACCGCCGGCGGCTCGCGCAAGCAGTCGTCGGTAAGGGTGAAATGGTGCGGTAAGAGCGCACCGGACCGTTGGTGACAGCGGTCGCATGGCAAACCCCACCCGGAGCAAGACCACGCAGAGGGCGTCGGGTTTCGGCCCGGCCGAAATGGCTCGTTTCGTTGTCCTCGGGTAGGTTGCTTGAGCCGCTCAGCAATGCGCGGCCTAGAGGAATGACCGCCGCCCGCGCAAGCGGGACAGAACCCGGCTTATCGCCCGCTTTGTCGAATCCCATTCTTATTCACCTCGCCCACTTTTGTGTTAGGAAGTGCCATGTCGATGATTCTTTATGTGGATGCGCACTATGTCAGTCCTTACGCGTTTTCATGCTGGGTGGCGCTGAAAGAAAAGCAGCTGCCGTTTGAGGCGCGACCGCTGCAGATCGCCACCCAGGACCATCACGATCCGATCTACCGACAGCGCTCACTCACGGGGCGCATTCCCGCATTTGCGCACGATGATTTTTGGCTGTCGGAATCGAGCGCGATTGTCGAATATCTCGACGAGCTTTTTCCCAGTCCGCACCTGATGCCCAAAGAGTCCAAGCAACGGGCGCGCGCCCGTCAAGTGATGGCCTGGATTCGCAGTGACTTGATGGCGCTACGAGAGGAGCGGCCGAGCGCGACCATGTTTTACACGCGGCCGACAAAGCCACTCAGCGAAAAAGGGGAGGCGGCGGCAAACAATCTTTTGCGTGTGGCGAGTACGCTGATCGCCGACGGAAAAAATCAGCTCTTCGACGACTGGTCGATCGCCGACGCCGATCTCGCGTTCGTGCTGCATCGATTGATCGCCAACGGGTACGACGTGCCCGAGAAGATCCGCCATTTTGCGACGACGCAATGGCAGCGCCAGTCGATTCGATCTTGGGTCGAGCAGGCACGCATCGAGTACCAACCGTACTAGTCCAACTGCCACTTGAAATTTGATGTCTTCCCGTGGGCGTGGTCGTGGGCGTGAAACGAAAATCCGAGGCGTTGAACTTAACGATCGGCGTTTTCGACCACGACCGAAGACCACATCACATTTCAGGTGGCGATGGTACTAGAGTCGCTCGATTCTCAGGTTTGCGCTAACGCCACCAACAATTCGTCGTGGATCTTGCCGTTGGTCGCCACGGCTTCGCCTGAGGTGACGACAAATTCGCCGCCTGACCATGAGGTCACTCGACCGCCGGCCTCTTCGACCAACAACGCACCCGCGCCGAGATCCCAGGGTTTCAATTTCATCTCCCAGTAGCCGTCGAAAAAGCCGGCGGCGACCATCGCCAAATCGAGCGCTGCCGAACCCATGCGGCGAACGCCGTGGGTTCTCTTTTTGAGCGCGATGAATTCGGCGAAATTATTTTTATCGCTGGTCTGTCGATCGTAGGGAAATCCGGTGGCAAGAAGCGACTGCTCAAGCGTGGTGGTTTGCGAAACCTGTAATTTTTGATGGTGGCCACGCGATCGCAAAAACGCACCCTTTCCACGGGACCCGTAAAATGACCAATCGAGTGCCGGCGCTTCGACCACACCGAGGGTGAGATCGCCGCCTACTTGGAGCGCTACAGAAACACAAAACTGCGGCAGGCCGTGAACAAAATTAGTGGTACCGTCGAGCGGATCGACAAGCCAGCAGCGATCGGAAGTACCGAACGCGGTCCCGCCCTCTTCGGCGACCACGGTGTCTGTCGGAAATTGATTCAAGATTCGCTCGACGATCAGTTTCTCGGCGCGTTGGTCGAATTCGGTCACCAGATCGCTCGGGTTGCGCTTGCTGGTACTCTCGGCGGCGTGAGATCTGCCGGCCCCGGCGAGAAGAATCTCGCCGGCATCTTTGCCGAGAGCGCGCGCGAAATCGAGTTCAGTCATGGTTACTGAAGATCGAGGACCATGGCGGTAGCCTCGGCAAGATGGGTACTGTCTGCAATTGCCTGCAGCACCGCCTCATCGACGCGCTCGCGTCCGATGAGGCGAAAGTCGAATTTTTCGGCAAAAAAATCGGTGGCGCGCTCGGTAAACAAAAACACCCGACGCATGCCGCGTTGCCGCGCCCGGGTTAGCGCCGCGTCGGCCAGCATCCAGCCCAAACCCTCGCCGCGACGGGATCCCGAGATCGCCAGGGCGCGCAAAAGACCGGCATCGTCGTGCAGCTCCATCGCAACGCAACCGACGAGCTCGCCTTCGCGATCGCGCAAGACCAGCAGATCGGCGACGTGATCCTGCGCGCTCGGATACCTGAGCTCGGTCTCTTCGAGAAGTCGCCGCACCTCTTCCAGATCGCTGGGACGCGCTGGCATCACCGCGTCACCGAGGCGCTTGAGCAGCCGATCGTGGACATCGCCAAATGCCCCGGAAGACATCACCACCACGGTGTCTCCAGCGGCAGCACTGGAGGCGACCTGCTCGACCATCTTGCCGATGTCTTCGAGATGGCGCGCCGCAATACCACGCCCGCGCAAATCGGCCGCCAATCGTTCCGGATCAAACCGGTCGGCAACTGGCGCCTTCTCAGGATGATCGACCGGCCCGACCACCACTTCGTCGGCCGCGGAAAACGCCTCGGCATACTCTTTTTGAAAAGTGGCGCGCCGGCTGGTGGCTGAGCGCGGCTCATAAAGCGCAAACAGGCGCCCGCTGCCGTAGCGATTGCGCAACCCTTGCAAGGTCTTCTGCACCGCCGTGGGATGATGCGCAAAATCGTCGACCACGGTCACTCCCTGGGCGACGCCGCGCACCTCTTGGCGGCGCTTGACTCCAGCGAAGCGGCGAACGCCGCGCGCGATTTCATCACTCGAGAGCCCAAGCGAATGGGCAGCAACGATCACCGCCAGGATGTTGCCGAGATTGTGCTCGCCCGGCAGTCCAGTTTCAAAGGTGCCAAAGCGGCGATCTCCATGCGCCACTTCGATGAGGGTGCGTCCGCCCGGTCGCTCGGCCATGGCGCGCGCGACGAAGTTGCCCTTGCCGGCCTCGAGCGAATAGGTCTCGACCCGGCACTGCGCCGACGCTGCAACCTCCATCGCCCCTGGCGAATCGGCGGCGACCACCAGGGTGCCCGCTTTGGGGATCAATTCGACAAACTTGTGAAACGCCGCTTTGACCGCATCGAACGAAGAAAAAATATCGACGTGATCAAGTTCGACGCTGGTCAGAATCGCCGTCCTCGGGCGGTAGTGAAGGAACTTCGAACCTTTGTCGAAAAATGCGGTGTCGTACTCGTCGCCCTCGATGACAAAAGCGCTGTTTTTCTGGCCCAATCGGTAACCACGACCGAAATTGAGCGGCACACCGCCGATGAGAAACGACGGGTCGCGTCCGGCGTCATACAGCACAAACGCCGCCAGCGACGCGGTGGTGGTCTTGCCGTGCGTGCCGGCGACCACCAGCGAATGCGCGTCGGCCAAAAACAGTTCTTCTAGCAGGGCTGGAAACGAGGTCAGCTTCAAGCCGCGCTTTAGCGCCGCGACCGCTTCGACATGATCCTTGGTGCAAACGTTTCCGACCACCACGGTGTCGGGCTGCCAATCGAGATTGGCGTCAGAATAACCGCTCATCACTTGCACACCCTCGGCCGCAAGCTGGATCGACATCGGCGGATAGACGTCGGTATCGGAACCGCGCACGTCGTGCCCGGCCGCCTTGCACAGCCCCGCCAACGACCCCATCCCAGTGCCGCAAATCCCGATTAGATGAATCTTCATTTTCGGCGGCGAAAAAATATCACACCTGGCCTTCTGGCAACAGCTTGACTTCAACCAGTCAACCGACGACGATGGTGCGCCATGGAACCAAAGCCTCGCGATCACTATCGCGGCAAACCGCGCCCGGAACGTCGGGTGCCGATTCGCTATTCGGTGGCAGGCGGCAGTGTCATCGATTCTTTCACCAAGAACATCGGTGTCGGCGGCACATTCATTCTGACTGCGCATCCGCCCGAAGTCGGCACCCTTCTGCACGTGACGCTGCCGCTGGCCAACGGATCGCCTCCGCTTTCAATTGCGGGAGCGGAAGTACGTTGGTCGCTGACCGGAACGAGCAAGGAGCCGGGCATGGGCGTCAAATTTCCGACGCTCGACGCCGATCAGCTGCTGGCGCTCACCGAATTTCTCGATTCGTTCGTCGATCTGCAAGAGATGTAGCTGGGTCTCTGCGACCGTTCGCACGCAAATACACAATCAATATCGAAACTGCGGCGGGGGTCACGCCGGGAATGCGACTGGCTTGGCCGATCGAACGCGGTCGCACGCGAGACAGCTTTTCCTTCACTTCGCGTGACAGCCCCGAAAGTTCAAAATCAAATTCACTCGGCACCGCTAGATGTTCGAGCGACT
>JAHFDU010000226.1:0-750 GCA_023248835.1 Myxococcales bacterium
GGGGCTCGCACTTGAAACGCCCCTACATGGAGATCTTGGGCATCGACAACAACTTGCAGTTCCGTCGCGGTATGAAATTGCATCGTGAGGTGATGGAAGGCATGCGATCCAAAGAGGGCAAGGCGCCGCGCGGCGTACTGGTCGGGTCGCCCGGCCTCGATCGTTTTCACGAACGCGCGATCGATCTGTTTTTTCCGCGCACCGACGCGGTCAAGCCAGCCTGGCAGCGCACCATGCTGACCTTCATCGAGGGGCTGGCCAAGATCGGCGATCGCGCCCTCAAGGTGGCGGCATGAGACGAATTTATCGCAACGTACTTTTTGTCACGTTGTTTGTTTCGCGCATGCTGCTGCTCGGCGTCATGGCACTTTTACAGTGGCTGCTCGGCGGCGTCAGCGCGGCCGACAAACATGTTCCGCCGACCGGCTACAGCTGGACCCAGGGCGAACGCCCAACCGCCTAACACTACCGAACCGCGCAGTTTTTTCTGCTCGGGAATCAACAAGCGAAAATTTTTCGCCCTATTCGTCAAACCGTTGATGAATCAGTTCGTCGATCCGGCGAGCCGAAGTGATGATTTCGCTGAGCGGCTGCGCAAGATCCGTATCGCTTGATCGTCGCGCCAGCAACTGAGCAAACAAAAGAATGCTGTTGAGCGGTTGTCGCACATCGTGGGCGAAAGTGTGCAAGGCCTGTTCAACTCTAGTCTCCGCTTCGCGTACGCTGACGACAGTGAGTTCGTGCAGCGGA
>JAHFDU010000226.1:760-6783 GCA_023248835.1 Myxococcales bacterium
TTGCTGGCTGACGCTTCAGCGACCGCCCCGCACTCGGGAGGAAGCGTTTCACCGCGTTGCCCACAAGCGCATCTCTTTGCACACCAATGAGTCGCTCGATCGGCTCATTTGCCATCGCAATCTTGCCGTCGCGATCGACAATCAACACTCCTACATCGAGCGCGTCGAGAAGATCGCCCAGGTCAACGAGATTGTTCATTTCGCACCAACTTGCATCCGTGCATCGAACGTGCCGATGAAGACGGCACAGCTGTTGCTTAGTTCTGTAGTATGCAAAAACGACTACGATCCATTGTGGCCGATGACGATCCGCAAATGTTAGCAGCCGTAGCCTCAAGCGTTGCAGAATGCGGCATTGAGGTGACTCGGGTCGACAGCGGCGCCGAGCTGGTGAGACGGTTGGCAAGTCCCGACGCCGATCGCTACGATCTGATCGTCACCGATGTGTCAATGCCGTGGATGAGTGGCCTGCAGGTCGCACGCGCCGCGCAGCAAGCCGGACTGCAGACGCCCACCCTGTTCATTACTGCACTCAAGGACCACAACATTGATGTACAAATTGACGCGCTAGGGAAAAACGCGCTGCTTCTGCGCAAGCCCTTCGGTCTCGACCAGTTGATCGATGCGATTCACTCGCTGATGTCTGGGTTGCCCAAAACCGGCGCTTGACAATAGTTTACTCATAAGTTAACTGTTCACCCCGTGGTGAACGAACTACAGGCGGCGAAAACTTCCATCGACGGCACGCTACTGGCGCTCGCCGAGCCGACCCGGCGCCGGATGGTAGAGCTGCTCAAGCGCCGCCCACACTGCGCCGGCGATCTGGCCGCAGCCTTCGACATGACGGCGCCAGCGATGAGCCGCCATCTGCGAGTTCTGCGCAAGAGCGGCCTCATCGAGGAGTACAGCCTCGAACACGACGCCCGTATTCGAATGTACCGACTGCGCGCCGAGCGATTGTCGGGACTGCTCGCCTGGCTCGAGGAGCTGGCGGCATTCTGGACCGAACAACTTTCGGCGTTCAAGGCACACGCCGAGCGCACGCACCGGAAGCGGCCACGCCGATGAAAAGTCCCGGCGTCACCATCTCGATGGTGGTCGAAGTCGATCCCGCGGATGCATTTGCCGTGTTCACCAATGAGATCGGGCGTTGGTGGAAGCCGCACTATCAAAATCGCTTTCGCGCGGATCGATCGGGCCGCATGCATTTTGAATCCGGCGTCGGTGGCCGTTTGCTCGAGACCTATGAGGATGCACCTGACGCTCCATTCGAGGTCGGGCGCATTTTGGTTTGGGAACCCGGCCGTCGACTCGTTTTCGATTGGAAGCTCGAAAGTTTTTTCGCACCGGAACAGGTCACTGAAGTGGAGGTTTGCTTCGAAGCAATCGCAGACGGAACCCGCATCACACTCGAACATCGAGGCTGGGACGCTGTCCCCAAAAACCATCCAGCGCGTCATGGTCTCGGCGATGAGCAATTCTGGATCATGAAGGGCGCCTGGTGGCGCGATCTTTTGCGCGCAGCAAAAACTTATGCAGAGAAAAAGGAGAAATTATGAGCGTGCAGTTTAAACCTGAAGGCTACAGCACCGTGACTCCCTATCTTGTGGTCGAGGACGCGGGGAGACAGATCGAATTTTTGCAACAGGCGTTTGGCGCCAAGGAGATCGAGCGCACCACAACACCCGACGGTCGCATTCGCCACGCCGAAATGCGCGTCTACGACTGCGTGATCATGCTTGGCCAGTCGAGTGCGGAGATGAACGCACTGCCCTGCGCCCACTACGTTTACGTCGCTGACACCGACGGAGTTTATCGAGCAGCCCTGGCCGCTGGCGCGACCTCGATGATGGAGCCATCCGATCACTTCTACGGCGATCGCAACGCTGGCGTCCGCGATCCACTTGGAAATTTGTGGTGGATCGCCACCCACATCGAAGATGTCTCACCTGACGAAATCGCGCGCCGCGCCGCACAGGGAGCCAAGTGATGTCGAGGGCGAAGTCGTGACCGCTTCCGATTTCAGACGATTGGCGCTCGCACTTCCTCAAGTAGTAGAAGGATCACACCACGGCCATGCCGATTTTCGGGTGGGCAAGCGCATCTTCGCAACCCTCGGACTTGAGCCGGAAGGCTACGGCGTCCTCATCCTCAGACCCGAAGAACAGGCAACGCTAACCAAAGAGGCACCCACCGTTTTTTCTCCAGTGCCAAACGGCTGGGGCCGCCAAGGCGCGACCCGCGTTCTCTTAAAAAAAGTGACACCGACTCGTTTGAAACGCGCGTTGCAGGTGGCATGGAACGGAAAAACAATGAACAGATGACCCGTCAGCTGAATAGGTGCCGTCGTTTCTTAAAATAGATGTAGTTCGCGATCCCCCAGCCACAAGCCCAGATGATGAGGGGAATGCGCATCGCAAGCAGGCACAGGAGAATGGCTAGCGAAAGGTAGATCCAATTCAGTTGCCAAGCCCACAACCGGCGCCGACGCAGACCAACGAAAAGCAACACGCGAACAACATCCAATGACAACGCCAGGAGCGACAACGCCAGAACTCCGGTGCTTGGCCGGTAGTTTTGCAAGACCTCCCCAATGGAAAGCGGGACCGTGAGAAGCAGTGCCCAGGGGTAGAACCGCAACCACGCCACCGGCATTTGTAGAGACCTCTCATAAACAGCCGCCTTCACCTCTTCCGGCACAATGGTGATGCCGCGTCGAGCAAGCTCTTGATGCGCAATTCCGATTGCCTCTTGTGCGTAGTCAGCGGCGTCGACGGTGACTACCAGCCGAAGTTGATCATCGCCAAGTTCCTCCATGTTCTTTCGAACGATCTCTGCTGTCACCTGCACCGCTTACCTCCTGGGCCTGGCTAACACGAATCTCGCGCTCGTTTCAAGCATCAATCATCTTCAATCATCAGCTTTGTGGGACTGGTATTAACCTGACATCTAGCCGTTTGCCGAGAGCCCGCGCGACGCGCTGTAGAACATCGAGCCGGGGTGCAAATCTGCCCGATTCTAGTCTCGCGATTGCGGACTGCGTGGTTCCGGTCACCTCAGCGAGATCGTTTTGGCTGAGTTTCTGTGTCTGCCGCAAAGCTCGAATCCGGCGAGCAAGCTGCACCTTGTCGAACTGCTCGTCATGCAATCTGGCGTAATCCGGATCGGCTGCTCTCCGCCGGCGCACGTAGTCGCTTAAGCCCTCACCGATATGTCGATTCTTCTTCGTCTTAGCCATCGTCTACCTCACCATTCTGTTCATCCCGCAGACAAAACCTCTTTCATGCGCCGTTTCGCGATCTCGATCTCATTGCGTGGAGCTTTCTGCGTCTGCTTCCAATATGCGTGCAAGATTACCAGCACTGGACCGCGCACCACCACATAGAAAACTCTGTGTCGGTCAATCTTTAGCTCCCATAGCTTTCCATCGATCGGCCGCATGTGCACAGCGGCGCCGACCAAGCCGTCTTTCTCAATGTCCGCCAAAACAGCGGTGATCTTAGCCGCCTCTTTTGACGGTAGGCTCTCTATGTATTTCTGGACCGGCGCCGCCCCTCCCACGGTTTGGTAAAAGCAAACCTTCACACACAATACATAGCACAAGTGCTATCAAAAGGCAAACACGAAATAGCGAATAATACCTCCAACCGGAGGCCCGTCGCAGGGCGCTTGCCTGCCAACAGTCCGGAAAGTCATGACGTATTCACGCTTCCTATACATCTCACTCAGCGACGGACAACACCAGCAACGCGAATTTGCTTCTTCCGTCACTGTCGGCCGTCGGCTGTCGGCTGTCGGCTGTCGGCCTGCACAACCGTCGGTGAGCCAATAATGGAGCGGACTTCCGAGCACCCCTGCCTGCTGTCTAGCTGTGGATTTCTCGATCAGGAAAACATCAAACGCCAGTCGACATCTCGAGCATGCGATCGATCGGGCGCTTGGCGGCAAGGCGGAGCGGTTCGTCGAGCTCGAGACGGGGCTCGAGATCACGCAAACACAAGTAGAGTTTTTCGAGCGTGTTCTTGCGCATATGCGGACACTGGTTGCAGGCGCAGCTTTCGTCTTCGGGAGGCGCCGGAATAAATGTTTTCTGGGGCGCATCGCGACGCATCGAATGCAAAATTCCCTCTTCGGTGGCGACGATGATCGTGTCGGCTTTTGAAGTCACCGCATACTTGAGTAGCGCGGTGGTCGATCCGACAAAATTGGCGTGGCGCAAAACCGACTCTTCGCACTCCGGATGCGCGATCAATTCGGCGTCGGGATGGCGCAATTTGAGCGCGAGAATTTTCTTCTCTGAAAAAGTCTCGTGAACGATGCAGCTGCCCGGCCACAACACCAGATCGCGCCCGGCCTGTTTGGCGACAAAGCGACCGAGATGCTGATCGGGCGCAAAAATGATCGGCTGATCGCGCGGAATCTGCTCGATGATTTTGACTGCGTTCGACGAGGTACAAATGATGTCACTCATCGCTTTGACGGCTGCCGAGCAATTGATATAGCTCACCACGGTGTGGCCAGGATGAGCGTCGAGAAAATGACGAAACGCCTCGGGCGGGCAGCCGTCGGCAAGCGAACAGCCAGCGGTGAAATCGGGCAGCACGACGATTCGCTCGGGGTTTAGAATCTTGGCCACTTCGGCCATGAAGTGGACGCCTGCAAAAACGATCACATCCGCTGTAGCCTTTTGCGCGGCACGCGCCAGTCCAAGACTGTCACCGACGTGGTCGGCGAGATCTTGAATGTCCGACTCTTGATAATAGTGCGCCAGCAAGATCGCATTGCGCTCTTTTTTGAGCCGCCGAATTTCATCTTCTAGTTGCCAGCCAAGAAGCCCTGGTTTTGGTAGTTGCCAGCCAAGAAGCCCTGGTTTTGGCAAAGCCATGTGGGAAGTGTGCGTCGGTTTTGCGGGTTTGTCACCTGCGACAGAAAACCGTTTACATCGATTGTAAAACTGGCTAGGTTTCGCCACTCATTCTTAAAACAGAGAGGACGCACCAATGAAACTAAAATTTATTTATCTAATTTTCTGTCTCCCTATCATCGGATGCGCCCCAGGGCTACCGGTCACCAGCAATACCAAACTGGACATGGGAACGCCCCCTTTTGTGCCAGGAACTGACATCCAATTCACCGTGAGGCTCACCGCGGAAGCCGGCAAGGAAATACACCTTTGCCAGTACACTCAAATGCCGCAGCACCCGAGCGGGATTTTTGTCAGCGGCCGCGCCCACGAATGGTCGGGCACAGTGCATCACTACGCCTACTTTCGCACCAAGCTCGACAAACTGCCTGACGGCAAGACATTCGACGAAGTCTGGGACTGCGACGAGGACACCTCGACGGATGCTTTGCACGTTGGCGTAGTCGTCGAGCAGATTGCCAAAAATCAGGTGGATTTTCCCGCCGGCATCGCCCTGCCATTTTCTTCGCAAGAAATTGGCGTAATCCAAGTTCATGCTGTCAACACAACTCAGACACCAGTGGAGGCGAATCTACAAGTCACCTTCAACACCATTCCGGCCGATCAGGTCACCCAGCACATGGGGTTCCTTGCTTTCTATGATCCGTTCATCTACGTACCACCGGTCAGCCGTGCGACCGCCCACATGCGTTGCGCGATTCCGGCCGACATCCATCTGTTCGAACTCACACCGCACTACCACTTGCGCGGACAGAAATTCGACGTGCTTGTTCATACAAGCAATACCACCTCGACGACGCCACTGTTCGAAAGCACTGACTGGGAGCACCCCAAAGTCTGGCGCGGCGACATGCCCGTGGCCGCCGGCTCGTCTGTTCAATTCAGTTGCGAGTATAAGAACGACGATGCTCGCGTGTACACGCAGGGAGCATACAAACAAACCAACGAGATGTGCTTCCTATGGGGCTACTACTACCCAGCCTTCACCGATCCCAATGCCGATTTCTGCAATGTCGCTGGCAATGACGCGCAATATGGCGTGGGCGCCAAGACATGCGGCGAAACTCTACGTTGCGTGCAGCAATGTGCCGATGCCGAC
>JAHFDU010000227.1 GCA_023248835.1 Myxococcales bacterium
CAGCGACTCGACATAGCGACGCTGTCCCTCAGCATAAATGGTGTCAAACGCGAGCGAAGACTTGCCCGACCCGGAAAGACCGGTGATGACGATGAGCTTGTCGCGCGGCAGCTCAACGTCGATGTTCTTCAGGTTGTGCTCGCGAGCACCCTTTACGATGATCTTGTCCATACCGGGCCACGCAGGCACAGCTTAGGCACAGCGCAGCAGATTCACTGTAACATAATTCCTAGCAAGCGTCGCTGACGTAGTTCACGCTGGCGCTCGCGGTTGGTTTTGGCTCGTCCGGTGCGCGGCCTTCCGGCGCCGGGAGAGAGCCGCGCCCAAGCGACGCCGCGAATGCTTTGTCGCGCGACGACGTCCATCAGCGAATAGGCGAGCGCGGCGATCAGGAGACGTGCTGCGGCTTGCGCCGATGGGCCGCGAGGAATTTCGATCTCGACGCGGCTTGATGGCGCGGCTTCGGCGACTATCGAAAACACTCTGCCGCGCCTAAGGCGAATCGGGCGCTCGGCAAAAGGACCGGTCGCCTGGCAGCGAATGCCGGCCTGTTCACACCAGGTTCGGAGTGACAAGTAGCCACTGCCACTCAGACGAGAAACGTAAGCAGCAATCGGGAAAAACAGCGGAGTTGACATTATCGTTACTATAACACAAATTTAAAGCATGGAACAGGTTGAATTTGAGCGACTGCTCAGCGCCTGCGCGGAGATGGCGCAGTGGTTCCCCGACGGGCTGGTGTTCATCGGCGGCATCGCCGTCTATTCGCACGCCATCAACACGCCGGCGACGGCGTCCTATGCCGAGACGACACATGACGCCGATTTCTATATTTCGCTCGCTGACATGGGCGACCTGCGCGATCTGGAAGAGGTGACCCCGAACCGGCGCCTCTCCAAACATCAGCTCATCAAGCGCGGATTCGAATTCGACATCTACACCGAGCGGCAATCGAACTTGATTGTTCCTTACGATGCGGTCGTCGCGCACTCGGTGCAATACGAACTCGGTCGCGTCGCTGGCCTCGAGCATCTGTTTGTGCTCAAGCTCGAGGCGTATCGGGATCGCCGGCACAGCCGCAAGGGCGAAAAAGACGCCAAAGATCTGGTGCGCATCGCCGCTGTGGCACACGCCAACGCCCATCCCTTCAAAGCCAGACTGGCAGCGCCGTACTTGCACGAGGAGCACTTGGCTTTGCTGCCGATCATTCACAAAGGACCGGCGGCGGCGGTGATGGCGCGGGGCAACGCAGTCGCAGCGAAAAAGTTACGCACATCATTTGAGAAGGTGATGAAGGCGCTCCGCTAGAATTCATATCTTTTGAACGTATACTGCTGGCAATGCGAAAATTCCTCTTCTTGCTGCTGCCACTCACTGCTACTCCCGCGATCGCGCAAGTGTTGCCGCAGGGCGAGCCGCCCACCGCTGGCGTCCACAATCCCACCCTCGGTGTGGCCGGCGAAGGCGACGCTTCTGCCATCGAAAGAAATCCCGCCCTCCTCGGCACTTTGCGCTCATGGTCGGGCGTCTATTTGCACAGCGAGCTCGACCGCAACCAAGTCGTCGGCGGTCGCGGCGATGGTTTTTTTATCGCCAGCCCGATTCCCTATCTCGATTTTCTTTCGGTCGGCGCGGCGGTTCAGCTGATACGGCCGCCGAACAGGTTTCCGTTCGGCAGTGTGGAGAAATTGTCGCTTTCGCTGGCCTGGCGTGCGTTGCCGACGCTATCGTTTGGCGCCACCTATGCGCACGTTTTTTCCGACCACACGCCTGTGCAAAGCGGTCTGGACACACTCGATCTAGGCTTGGCGTTTCGTCAACGCCATTTCGCCGTCGGTTTGGTGATACACGATGTACCAGGAAGCCACGCCGGCGGTAGCGGCGGCGTTCTGCTACAGCGAGTCTTTGAGCCCGAGCTGGCGATGCGTCCGCTCGGCCGCGGCACGCTTGAGTTCGCTGCGGCGCTGCGCGTTGGCGAGCGAAGAAGTGACATCGACCCGCGTTTTCGCATCTGGGTGAGTCCGTTGCGGGGACTTGCCATCAAGACCGAACTCGAATGGCGACGCGATCTCAACCTCGACGGCATCGCCGAGAACGATCTGCGTCTCAGCATGGGCCTCGAGTTCAATTTCGCTCATTTCGGTCTTTCTGGTTTCGGTCTGTGGGGACGTGATGAAGGCACCGTGCAGGGACACGGTTTCACGCTTGCGGCACGCGTCTCAGGCGAACGCTATCCATCGCTCTGGGGTGGTCCGCTCTATTTTGAAAAAATCCTGCTCACCGAAAAACTCGACGAGCGGGCGCTTGCCAAACTGCTCAGCCATTTGCGTCACCTCGAACGTGATCGATCACTCGAAGGGGTGTTGCTGGTGATCGGCGATTTTCAGAGTGGCTGGGCGTCAGCAGAAGAGTTGCGTCAGGCTTTCGTGCGCTTGCGCAAAGCGGGAAGGCATGTGTTCGTCTACACTGCGGAAACCAACACCAAGGGCTACTTCATCGCCGCAGCGGCGGAGCGAATTTTTCAAGATCCAGCCGGCGGCATTCGACTGCGCGGTCTGTCGGCGACTCAACTTTTTTTCAAAGGTACTGGCGATCTACTCGGCGTGCGCGCCGATTTTGTCAAAATCGCCGAATACAAAAGCTGGCCCGAGAAGGTAACCCGCGCCTCTTCCTCGGACGAGGCCAAGCAGCAGCGCAACGATCTGCTCGATGACATTTATTCTCAGCTTGTCGACGGCATCTCAGTCGGCCGCAAGATTGGCGCCGAGGCGGCGCGCAAACTGATCGATAGCGGCCCCTACACTGCGGCCGAAGCGCTATCGCACAAACTGGTCGACGACCTCCGCTCCGCCGACGAACTCGAAGACACCATCAGTGATTCACTTGGACGCACCATCACGTTGCGCGATCCGCCAAAGTCGCCCGCCCATCCACCGAGCTGGCATCCGCCTGAGATCGCGGTGCTGTTTGTCGACGGCGACATCGTCGACGGCAAATCGCAAGTCATTCCGCTCATCGACCGTCGAATGTCGGGGGCGGAGACGCTGCTGCCGATAATCGATCAGGTGCGCGACAATCCCAACGTGCGCGCTCTGGTGCTGCGGGTAAACAGCCCTGGCGGATCGTCACTGGCCTCCGATTTGGTCGCGCGCGCTCTCGAAAGGGTACGAGCTGAAAAACCAGTGGTGTGTTCATTTGGTGACGTCGCGGCTTCGGGCGGCTATTTTATCGCCACGCCCTGCTCACGCATCTTCGCCGAGCCCTCGACCATCACCGGATCGATCGGCATCTTCACCGGGAAAATTGATATTTCCGGCCTGCTTGGAAAACTCGGCGTCACCTTCGAAGAGACCGATCGCGGCAAGCACGCTTCGATGGATTCCTGGTTCCGTCTCTACACCGACGAAGAGCGCGCGCAAATTTTACAAAAATTGCGCTATTACTACAACCGCTTCGTCGCCACCGTCGCGCGCGGCCGTCATCTGACCGAACCCGAAGTCGATCGCATTGGGCGCGGCCACGTTTGGAGTGGAACGCGCGCACTCGGCCACAAGCTGGTCGACCAATTCGGATCGCTGCAAGACGCTGTAGCCTACGCTGGCCGTCTCGCCCGCATCTCTCCCGATGATGTCGAGGTGGTGCCGCTGCCAGCCGAGCCTTCGCTGTTCAGCCAGGTGCTGTCGCTCTTCGGTATCGAAACCAAGAACGATCTTTCACTCGTACTGCCGCTCTTGCGCGAAACCCTGCGTGCACTGCCAACTTCGGTACTGGTTGCACCTTCCATCCCGCAAGCCCGTCTCGACCAACAGTTGGTGATCGAATAACATGGACTCCTGGACGGGGCGATTCGGCAGCGTCGAAATCGATGGCGACGAATTGCGTTGGTATGTGTCCGCCTGCGGCGACTTGCGCTATCTCTATCACGCTCCCAAAACACTGGTGCCACCGGAAGGTCCACTGGTGCAAACCACGGCCGAGTTTATCCACCTCGGGCCGCCCACGTTAGCGGTGCCTGAATCGGTGCTCCGGGAAATTCGATCCTGCTATGCGGATGAACTACCGCCGTTGACGCTGCCGACCACAAAAGAGAGCGAAGAATGCGCTGTTTGTAATCCCATTCCAGCCTCACTCGCGCTCGACCGAGAACCGCAATCATTCGACGATCCGGCCATTCGAGCGGCGGCGCAGCTGCGGCTGGTATGGGTTTGTGGCCTCGGTGCATGCGCTCCGTCAAGTGGCATCAGTGACAATGGCTACGCGCTTGCGCGCTGTCCGAGTTGTGGTACCTGGTATCGCTACTATAGCTCCTGCTTTCGCGACGTGATGTGTCACCTCTTCGATTTCTATCTGCGACGCCTCACACCGGCTTTTGTACAACACGAACTGGCCGGCCCGCCTGGCGACGATGAGGCTGAACTGTTCAAGATCTATCGACTGCTGCTTGGCTACTCTTCATTTCCACCGCCCGCTTGGGAATAGATTGCATCGCCAATTTTTTGTGCAGCAGCTTCGAGACGACCGATCCCTTGGCGCACTTCGTCGGGAGAGCCCTCTTTCATCAGCGGCTTGCAGACGGTCAGTTCCGTCGTCACCGCTTCGCGATCGAGCTGCGGCATGATGTGTCCGTATTCGGCAATCGCGCGCTCAGACGTATAGAGCAGCGATTCAAGCTGCAATCGCAACTCGGCGAGCTCGCGCTTCTTGGCGTCGCCCTCTTTGGCCTGCTCGGCTTCACCGATGATGCGCCCGATCTCCTCTTCCGACAGACCGCTGGTCGGCATCACCCGCACCGACTGCTCCTTGCCGGTGCCGAGATCTTTGGCCGAAACGCTGACGATGCCATTGGCATCGATGTCGAAAGTCACCTGAATCTTGGGCACTCCACGCGGCGCCGGCGGAATGCCGAGCAATTGAAAAGTCGCCAACGACTTGTTGTCCTCGGCCATTTCGCGCTCGCCTTGCAGGACGTGTACTTCCACAAACGCCTGGTTGTCGACCGCAGTCGAAAACACTTGCTGTCGCCGGGTCGGCACGGTGGTGTTCTTCGGAATAATCGCGGTAAAAATGCGGCCCGCCGTTTCCACACCCATCGACAGCGGCGTCACGTCAAGTAGCAGCACATCTTGAAGCACACCTTTCAAGATGCCAGCTTGCACGGTGGCACCGACTGCAACCACCTCGTCGGGGTCGACCCGCTTGTTGGGTTTTCTGCCAAAGAATTCTTCCACCACCGCTTGCACCCGCGGCATCCGCGTCTGGCCACCGACGAGGATCACCTGATCAATCTGTTTCACCTCGAGTTTGGCATCGGCCAGAGCAATCCGGCACGGACCCAGCGTTTTTTGAATGAGCTCCTCGGCGAGGGTCTCGAGCTTGCCGCGGTTGAGCGTGGTCACCAAGTGAAGCGGGCCGGCGGGACCGGTAGCAATAAACGGCAAATTGATCTCGGTCTGCAACGAAGACGACAATTCGTGTTTGGCGCGCTCGGCCGCCTCTTTGAGTCGCTGCAGCGCCATCTTGTCTTTGCGCAGGTCGATCTTGTGCTGCGCCAAAAATCCCTCGGCGAGGAAATCCATCACCCGGCGATCGAAATCTTCGCCGCCAAGATAGGTGTCGCCGTTGGTGGCGCGCACTTCGAAAACGCCGGCGCGCAATTCAAGAATCGAAATATCAAAAGTGCCGCCACCGAGATCGTAGACCGCGATGCGCTCTTCCGTGGTGCGATCGACACCATACGCGAGTGCCGCTGCAGTCGGCTCGTTGATGATGCGCAACACTTCGAGGCCAGCGATGCGACCCGCGTCTTTGGTCGCCTGCCGCTGCGCATCGTCAAAGTAGGCCGGCACCGTGATCACCGCTTCGGTGACTGGCTCGCCCAAGTAGGCCTCGGCGGTGGCCTTCATTTGGCTCAGCACCATGCCCGAAATCTCCGCCGGCGAATAATCTTTTTCGCCAATGCGCACGCGCGCGTCACCGTTTTCCGCCGGCACGATCTTGCACGTCGCCACCGCCAAGTGTGGCGCGATCTCTTTGTCGTCGGCTTTGCGCCCCATCAATCGCTTGACCGCGAACACCGTATTCTCAGGGTTGGTAAGCGCTTGCCGCTTGGCCATTTGACCAACCAACTGCTCGCCGCCGGCGCTGAACGCCACAATCGACGGCGTGGTGCGACTGCCCTCCGCGTTGGGAATCACCACTGGTTTGTCGCCGTCGAGAAAAGCAACGCAAGAATTGGTGGTGCCCAAATCAATGCCAACAATGCGTCCCATGCCCGACTAATTTTCTCCAGTCTCGGGTGACTCATCCGGGGTCGACTCCGCCGGCGCCTTGGCTACTCCCACCATCGCAGCCCGGACGAGCCGGGTGCCCTGCATGTAGCCGCTCGAGAACTCTTTGGCGACGGTTCCGGGATCGACCTCGGTGGTCTCAATCTGCTGAATGGCATCGTGCATCGAGGGATCAAACGGTTTGCCGACGGCAGAGAATCGAGTGATGCCAAATTTTTCTAGCGCGGTCAGAAATTGTTTCTCCACCATGCGAACGCCGACAGCAAGCGGAT
>JAHFDU010000228.1:0-3191 GCA_023248835.1 Myxococcales bacterium
AGAAGCGCAAAAATTTGTTCGGCGACGTCGAGTGCACAATCGATCTCTGCGTTGAACAGGGTGGGGTGATCGATCCTGCTTTCGCTCTGCGCCAGCGAATTGCGCAATCGCTGAAGCAGACCGGGCACCTGCTCGAGGGTGCGACCGAGCGCAACCAGATCGCGCGGTGTTGCCACGCCGAGGGTGGCGCGACCGCAGAGACGCTCGAGGTCATGCAGCCGCGAAAGTTCAGCGCGTAGTTCAGCGCGCAAAGTGGCACGCTCGGTGAGCCACTGCACCGCATCGTGACGACGCCGAATCGGCGCCACCTCACACAGCGGGGCGCCGAGCCAGCGCCGCAGTAGGCGCCCTCCCATCGAGGTCGCAGTGTCGTCGAGAACGGCAAGCAGGCTGCCCGGCTTTTCTCCCTGCAGGGTGGAGTACAATTCCAAATTGCGCCGCGTCGCTTCGTCGACGATGAGGTGCTCGCTCGGACGATAGGAGCGCAAACGCAACAGCGGCAGCGTTCCCTGCGGCTGGGTGGCAACTGCGTAACCGAGCACAGCGGCAGCCGCGCGCGTCGAAAGCGGCGACAGTTCGTCGAGTTCGGCTGGCAAGTTGCCGCCAAGTTTGTCCTCGAGAAATTGTTGTGCCCGACGCGCATCGAGCAGCGCGCCTACAGGCAGATCGGCATAGCGCGCCGGCACACGCTGCTTGGCAGCACTGCCGTCGATGGCGTGGAGCAGCACCTCGCGCGGCTCGAGACGACTGAGCTCGTCGACCAATTCAGTGAGCGCAATTTCGCTGGTGGCAAACTCACCGGTAGTGACGTCGAGATGGGCGATGCCGATCTGTTCTCCATCGCCAATCGCCGCGACCACATAGTGCGCACTCTTGGCGTCGAGCTGTTCTTCGTCGAGCACCACTCCAGGCGTCACTACCCGCACCACCTGCCGCTTGACGAGGGTGCGCGCCAGCTTTGGATCTTCGACCTGTTCGCAAATAGCCACTTTGTGGCCAGCGGCCACCAGTTTTCCGACATATTGCGCGGCGGCATGGTGCGGTACGCCGCACATCGGCGTCGGGTTGTCTTTGTTGCGATCGCGAGAGGTCAGCGTCAGATCTAGCAGGCGGGAGGCCAACACTGCGTCGTCGAAAAACAGCTCGTAAAAATCTCCCAAGCGAAAAAAAATCAGACAATCCGGATAGGCCGCTTTGACTTCCAAGTACTGCCGCATCAGCGGCGTCAGATCGCGCTCAACTGTACTCGGTGCCGGAACTTCGTTTGAGCTGCTGAGCATGGGTAACGCAATAGCAAGAGGACCATCCGCTGTCGATGACAAACGACTACACGACTTAAGTTAGGTAAGAAAGAAGGTAAGCGTTCACGCTCCCCTGTCCGTGCACCCTGAGCGCAGCGCAGCGAAGTCGAAGGGCGAGAACAAGTCGAGTCTGCCCTTCGACAGGCTCAGGGCGAGCGGGCGTAGGGGCGTGTACGGTTACGAAAGAAAGTTACAGTTTGGCGACGTAAGCGGGCAGGCGATGCTTGCGTTCAAATTCGGATTTGGCGTCGAGCGCTGCCTGGTGGGTTGCATAGTCGCCGACGCGAACGCGAAAAAAAGTGCCTTTGCCGGGAATCTCGCTCGGTGAGAGAAAAACTCGGTAGCCTTCGGCTTGCATTTTCTTCATGAAAACTTCGGCTTCGGCGCGCTCGGGAAACGCCGACAGCTGCAGCGTAAAATGACCGATAGACTTAGTGGCGTTTTTGGCGTCCTCAGGCTTGGCCGCCGCGACTGGCTTTGGGGCGCTTTCGGTTGGGACTATTTTTGCGATCGGCTTGGCCTCATGTTCCGCTGGCATCTCGTGTTGCTTAGTCAGTGTTTTGTGAAAAGTCAGCTCGCTCTCTTCTTCGGCATCGCCGAGCTGGTCGAGCACTGCCAATGGATCTTCAGCACTCGCGGGCGCGAGCACCACCGCGCGCGCTTCGATCCGTTTGCCGACCACGACGCCGAGCACGAACACCAGGCAAACGAAGACGGCGCTGCCAAAGAACAGGAAAAAAATCTGCCGCCCGTCGAGCGCCAGCTCCACTTTGTCTTTCCAACGTTCTAGATCGCGCATGTAGTTACTATCGCGCCCGACATCGACAGCCGCAACTTTTCGGGGGAAACGGCCTACTTTTTGGCTTGAAGAAATGCGACGACTGGCCTGACGAAGGGCAATACGGCGGAAATTAGCAGCGCCGCGCCGACCAGACCGGCATCAAACGCTAGGTCGAGAGCAGGCAGCGTGATTGCATGCAGCCCGCTCGCCACTCCGGAGACTAGCAGCAGGGGAATCGACCAGCTGCGTCCGCGCAACAGACCGAACATTGCCGTCGCTGCCGTTGCCAGCACACCCGCTGCAATTGCATCAAAGACCAGCCCTTCGGCTTGGCGCGGCGCCAGCGCGAATACCACCAACGCTGGCAGCGAAGAGGCGGCGCGAATCACCGTCTTGCGCAAGCGGATGACTCCCTCTTCGTTGATGTTCCAGCGCTGCCGCCAGCCCGGCTGCGCGTCGAAACGGGCGGCCATTTTTTCGCCCATCAGCGCTAGTGCCATCAGTCCGTGGCTGGCACCGAAGATGATGAGTGGCATGGGCAGCGCGCGTACCGCGATGATCGACATCAGAACCGTGCTGACGCCGGAATAGCCGATGCCGATGGCGAACCAGCGTCCCCAAAACCACTCGGCAGCGACCGCGGCGAACGCGACCCAATAAATGGCGGTGAGTGCGCCAAATGCGGCCACCCACTCCGGCAGTTCGCTGCGCGCACTCAGCGTCACCAGTAGAAACAGCGAACCGAAAAAACCGATCGCTCCCAGCGCCACCGCTCTGCGCTCACCGATAAAACCGACCGCATTCCATTGACCGAGAGTCATCAGCCACTATTATAGTCTAATTGACGCCTCTACGCACCCACAGTTACGATCTGGACGCGGGCGGCGCGCGTTTGCATTGCTTGGAGGCCGGCGACGGAGCGGACGTCGTCGTGCTTTTGCACGGTGGGCCGGGTGCATCGCTCGACTATCTGCGCCCAGCGCTCGACGCACTGGCGAATGAGAAGCGAAGACTTTTTTATTACGATCAGCGCGGTGGCGGGAAATCTAGCCTGGCGCCGGCTGAACCCGCCGCGCCGTGGCAAACCCATGTTGCCGATCTCGAACGAG
>JAHFDU010000228.1:3201-6557 GCA_023248835.1 Myxococcales bacterium
TGGCGCTGCTCTATGCTGTCGAATATTCGACCTGCATCGATCGCCTCGCCCTGGTTTCGCCGGCGCCAACGCACGAAGCGGCGCGTTTGGAGATGAAGCTACGGCTCGACGAGCGCGGCCAATCCCCTCAGGTGGCGACCTTCAAAGCGGAGCTCAAAGATCGCATCGGCCAGGGCGACAAACGGGCGCGCTTTGCGGTGGCTGTCGCCGGCTATTTTTCCGATCCGCATCGGGCGCTGGAATTGACGCCCTTCCTGGTGCGGCAGACCGCATCGGATGCAGTGTGGCAAAGTTTGTCGGGTTACGATCTCCGTGCGGAGCTTTCGAAATTGTCCGTGCGTGCGTTGGTCGCTCATGGCACCGACGACCCGATTCCGATTGAGAGTGCGCGAGAGACAGCAGCGCTCATCGGTGCCGACTTTGTCGAACTGCCGGGTGGACATGTGCCGTATATCGAGGCCGCCGACAAATTGATTCCCGCGATCAAAGAGTTTCTCGACGAGAATTGACTTATGGGCAAGTCGCGACGGTCACCGTGCCACTGGCAAATGTGACGCATTGGTTGTTGCTCAAATGAACCACGCCGCCTGAGTAGCTTTGCGCGGTCAAGCTTTCCGAAATCACCGTGACCATCTCTAAGCTGCTGGTCGAAGAGGGCAGCGTCACATGCATCAAGCGTCCGACTTGGTTGCTGCCCCGATCGGTGTCCATCGAAAAAGTGTTGTTGGTGCCGCCGGGATAGAAGGTCGAAACCTTGACACTGCCGATCTGGTACTGGCCACCGCCAAGGTCGCTTGCCGCTGCCGTCGAACCGAAGTGGAAATGGGCTTCGAGTGTATCGGTGGTGTGACGCCGACGGTGCAGATCGCGTACGACGATGGTGCCCGCTCGCAAGTCGACCACTTCGCGAATGAGATAGTCGAGCGGATTGTTGGCATCGAGCATGTTTTCGTCGTAGCGATTGGTGGCGTACGAGGACTCAAAACGCATGCCGATCGCCGCCCAACTTCCGTTTTCGATCTGGAAGAGGTTCTGGTTGTTGCGATTGACCTGTTGTCCGACTCCATTGACGAGATAGGTGGAAAATGCCGGCGTCTCTTCGTCGCCGCTGAATTGGCCGCCGCGATAGGTGGAGGGGCACACCAAACAACTCGATCCGTGCATCAGCCGCACGTCACCGTTGGCGTAACCGTAGTGATCGCCACGGTAGCTGACGTTCTCGGTCATGACTTCATAAGCGTTGGTATCGGTGAATGACCCCTTGGAGAAAAAGCGACCGGTGCCGGGATCGAGATAAGAAAGCGGCATGCCGCTCGAGCTAGCGGTTTGCGTCATGTCGCCGAAGATCATTTCGTAGGCGGTGCCGCCGCGGCCATCGCCAAAATCGTTTCCGGCATTGGCGTTCATCAAATTGTACAGGCGCGAGGCCAGCGCGCCCGCGGTGGTGGTGGTGCTGAGCACCGCCAAAAGCGCCGGCGAAGTCTTGTGCGGCAGGTTTCCGGTATAGCCGCCGTAGGACAGCGTTTGGCTAGAATCTGCCGTTGCCTGGTAGGTCATGTGCCGCGCCGTCTCTTGTAGAAAACCAAATGAGGGCGACCAATCCTCTCCGATGTCTTTCATCGCTTGGTTGACCAGCGCATACTCCTGCAAGGTATAGGCGCCATAGTTCCAGCCCTCTGGCCAGTCGCCACCGCAAGCGCGCTGGTCGGCCATCGGCATTTCGTTGGCGAGCTTGGTTCGCAGCTGCAGCATGAGCCGATCGGCCGCCGCATTGTCGCCGGCGGTGGCGAGTGCGGTCAGCGTGATTCCTTGCAGAAAGCCGGCGTAGTAGTTGTCCATCGGATTGCCTGAAAAGTAGCCACTGGCAGAGTACCAATCGACCCAGGCGGTCGCGACCTGAACCAGCTGCGTTCGCTCGGCCGGAGTGAAGCTATCGTAGATCCAGTCGTAGCCGAGCATCATGTCCGCCAGCGCGAAGCGAATGTCGTAGCCGCTGTCGCGCGAGTAGGCGCGGGTGCCATTTTGATAGTCGGCTGCCATCTTGGTGACCATTCGATGCGTTGCCGTGGCGCAGGTGCTCGCCAGCGTCGGGTTGCTCACTTTCTTCAACTGGTAACAGAGCGCCAAAGCGGGAATGTAGCTTTCGGGATCGTAGACTGCGTTGTTGAACGAGGCAGATTCGGGATCGGAATTGACCGCGTACTCGTTGAGGAAGTACTGAATGCCGTATTGCGTGCTGAAATAGCGCGCAGCGACCGGATCGCTCACTGCATTGCGCGCGATCGCGTGCGTGAGCCGAGCCGGAGTGAGATAGATGCGTGGGTGCGCGACCGCGGCGATGGTCGCAGTCGCGACGCTCGACGGCTTAGTCTTGACCTGCAATCCGGGAATCGAAACCGAAGCCAGCTGCACGTGGTTGCCGTCAAAACCGCGAATCTCGAATGTTCCGCTGCCCGCCGCAATACCCGCGAGCGAAAACAGCGGCTTGAAGAAAGGAATCTTTGAGCTGTAGCTGTGCGCCTCTTCGGAAAGTGCAGTGCCGGAGGGATCAATCGCCGCCAGCATGGTGCCGTTCCAGTAGGCTTCGATTTCTCGAATCGCCGAATTGCTCGGCAGCGCGATCGCTGGATTGACAAAACCGATCATCGGCGCGCAGCTGGCTGGCACCGAAACCCGCAGCGCTGGTGTCAATCCGTTTTCGGCGGGCTCGACCGCGCTCGAGACCACCGGCAGCGGAGTGCTGGAGCCCGAGGTAGTAAGAATGATGGTGTAGCCGGCAGTGGGGAGTGTCGGCGTTGTCATGTCGAGCGGGGGCGGCAGGTCAGGCATTGGTGTTAAGTCGGGCTGCGGCGTCAGGTCAGGCATTGGCGTCAGGTCCGGCATTGGCGTCAAATCAGGAATGTCGAACTGCCGCAGGATGTCGGTTGGCCCGGAGTCGAGGTGCGGCATCATGTCGAGGTGTGGCGCCATGTCTGCTTGCTGGGCTATCATGTCAGTGCCCGAAGCCATATCAGTCTCACTCGTGTCAGCGTCAGTTTCGACGCCGGTTGGATGACCTCCATCGGGTGGCGTCAGTGGCGGATCGGATGCATCCGGGGCATTGACGCTGCCGCCGTCGTGGGACTGTTGCGCCGGATGCGCACAATTCACCCCAAACGCAAGACTGAAAGCGAAAAACAGGCGCTTGCATGCCATGGTCGCGGCCTCCTAGTGGGAGGGGCAGAGTGCCGAACCCTAGGTCGGATCGTGTAGACGACCCTCGAAGGCGAATGTATCAGGAATGAATATTATCAGAAAGAGAAAAAGCAGAATAAAATCAATTATGTTTCAGATAGAAAGGCGGATTGCGATTGGTC
>JAHFDU010000229.1 GCA_023248835.1 Myxococcales bacterium
AAAAGGGTTTGATATTTTGGCGGCCGCGGCAAAAAAACTGCCAGGCGTTCGCTTTGTCGTCGCTGGCGAAGGCCCAGAACGAAAAACTCTCTCCGCGGACCTTGATCTGGTGGGTGCGCTCGACCGCGCCGAGTTGCGTCGCTGGGTCGCGGCAGCGGATGTGATCGCGGTGCCTTCGCGCTATGAGGCATTTGGTATTTTCGCCGCCGAGGCGCTCGCCAGCGGGCGCGCGGTGATCGCCAGTGACATTCACGGCCTGCGTGATTGTGTCGGTGGTGCGGCGCTGCTGATTCAGGCCGAAGATGCAAACGCGCTCCAGCAAGCGATCGAAAAATTACTCAACAACGATGCACTGCGTGAAGAGCTGGCTGCCAAAGGCCCCGCCCAAGCCGCGCACTACACGCCGGCTGCCTGGGCCGCCGCGTTGGCGCGAATCTATGAGGCGATCGCTTATTAGCGGGCGTGGCTCAGAAACGGAAAACCGGAGAGTGGAAAATGAACGACTGTCCGAGTGGCGCAGGAGGGCCGATTACTGGCGACGAAAACTCTTGGATGCGCTGACTTGAGCGCACGTAGGAGGAGGCGCCGGGCGCCCACAATGTGATGCCAACCACGGTGAAACTGACGCCGACAAAAATTTCCCAAAAATTCTTGTCCTCGTAGCTGCGGCCGTGAGGCACGCCGGCTCCGACCCCAGTGATGATCACGCCGAGGCCGGTCAATGTGAGTCCAACCGCCAGCAGCGCGACGGCGCGTTTGTGCTGCGCTTGCGCTTGACGCAATTGATAGTTGCGCCAATTTCCACTCTGGACGTAGTACCCGTTAGGGGCGATCGGATAGTAGTTATCGGCGGGCACCTGGCCCATCGGCGGTTGCGGCGCACCGCGCGGACGCATCTCCGTTCGCGGCAATTGCCGTCGCCGGCAGGATTCCATGCGAGCACGCAAATTGGTTTGAAATTGCTGCTCCTCAGAATTCTCGGGCGGACCCGCCTGTTCAAAATAGTGAGAAAATCTCTCGCCGGCTTCGCCATAGCGGCCAAGGTGTTCGAGCGCGACGCCGATGTTGTAGGTCAATTTCGGCGCTGGCTGAATCGCATCGGCGCGCAAAAAATACGTCAGCGCGGTTTCGTATTCGCCACGCTCAAACGCCGCTTGGCCGTCGGCAAATGCGCTCTTGGCGTCGTCAATCGGCGCGGCCGACGCTACCTGCAGCGGCAACGCAACCAGTATAAGAAACACCAATTTCATCGTTGACCGCCATTGACCGCCATTGACCGCCATTGTTCCTCTATGGCCGCGCAAGTTGCAAGTCGGGAGTTGTGACAAGTGTGACAAATGTGACTGGTTGCTTTTTCGGGGTTCTTGTTCTAGACAAAGTCATGGCTGAACCTATCGATTCTCCCGGAAACAAACTGCCGCCGCCACCACCACTTTCCGGTCCAACGGGCCAGAAAACGCTGCTCGGAATCCCGATGCTCACCGCGGAACAACTCGGCGTCGACAAGCGACCGAAAAAGGGCCGCGACAAGGCGCCGCCAAATGTGTCGCAGACTCAACTTCGGCTTGGCGTCGCCGCGACCGAACGGGTGCGCGCGCTTGATCGCCACGACGAGATCACCTCTCCGACGGGGAAAATCGATGCCCTCGACGCGGCGCCGGGACAATCGGATTTTGATATTTCCGGCACCTCACCCGAGCACGACATTTCGCTCGGCACCTCGGAAATGATCTTGATCGATCCGACTGGGACCAAGATCCAGACCGAAACGATTTCGGTGCAGCCGCTGCCGCAGCTCAGCAGTTCATCGCTGCCGGCGGCGATCAAATACAGTTTTTCGCTGCTCGGCGCGGTGTTGCGGCGCCGAAGCATTCGCGATGGCGTGGCGCTGCTGATTGAACATGAGCAACACCAGCTCGACGAAGCACTCGGCGCGCTCGGTCGTGTGGCACAAAACGCTGACGTGGCTTGGCCGGGTGCAGTCAATGAGCAACGCGAAGTCAAGCAGCAGACCGAGGAGATTGCCGAGGCGCAGGTGGGAAAAAAGGCTGCAGAAGAGAAACTGGGCGGGCTCCGTGCTGAAGCGCAGGCGCGCAAGAGCGCGCTGGTGGAGAAGCAGAGCGCCCTTTCCACCGAGCTGTCGCGCACGCAACACGAGCTGCAAAAAACCGTGCGCGACCGTAACGGGTTGATACGTGACGAACGACGCGCTTGGCAACAACTCGCGCTCGCCAAGCGGCGGCCAGCGATCAAGCCAAGCGAGCTATCGGCGATTCGCACCGACCTGCAAAAAAAAATGCGCGCCTGCGAAGCCCCGCTTGGGCTTTTGCGCGCCCAAGCGGCTTATCTGCAGGCGGCGATTGGGCAGGTACGCAATGAACTCTTGTTGGCACAAAAAGAGGCCCAGAGCGCAAGTTCCGAACTTGAAGCGGTGTTGCGCCGTTTCGATCTCGCCTACCAGAGCGCCAAGCGCCAAGAAACCCATCTCTACCTGCACGGCGGTACCCTGTTGCAGCTCGATCGCAATGCGTCGCCAGCGCTAGCAGAAAACTTTCGCGCCATCGACGAGCAAAAAGCAAAAATGGCTCGCCTCGAGGCGGCCGCGCAAGAGCTCGGCCGTTTTGAAATCGATCGATCAGCGATCAAGAAAACCGCGATTGTCCTCGGCTCGGCGCTGCTGCTGCTCATCGGCCTGGTCGTCACGCTTTGTCTCGTTCTGTAGCAAGTCCGTTTACCAAGTGTGCGGGATTTCGAGAAAGACAGGCGCGAACAGAGAAGAGGCGAATCACCTAAAACAACAAAAGAAACCATCTCCGTGGCAGTAGTAATTTAATGGCCATACAATAAGCCATCAAATATAGCTATTTCGCTTGACCGCACTTTTTCATTCGTGCTATGCGCGCTACGAATTCGTGCTATGCGCGCTACGAATTCGTGCTATGCGCGCTACGAAGAATTCGTGCTATGCGCGCTACGAAGAAATTGAAAAACAATATGGAGCAAAAATGAAAAAACTGGATTTTTCCATACTCGGCCTTGTATTCACGTCCTGCGTTGGACAGTCACCCGTCGACAAGAATTTGGAAGCACTCGAATAGTCCCGGCCCCGACCTGATCGTCGATGGCAAATTACTGCAGAATCACTGGCTGGTGCGTGACGAGTCGTTTGCCGCGGACGGCTGCGCCACCGTCGAGGGCGGAATCACCCCGGGTTCCCATCCAGTGCTGCGGTTCTCGGTCTCGACACCCAACGTGGGCGACCGCGACCTCGCGCTCGGCGACCCCAACGTGCACATCGCCGCCAATGACGGCCTGTACGAGTTCGCCACTTGCCACCACCACTTTCACTTCCGCCACTACGCCAGCTACGAGCTGGTCGACCCCAAGACCGGCAAGACCTGGCGCGCGGCCAAGCGCGGCTTCTGCATGATCGATGTGGCACCCAACCCCGCCTGGTTGGGTCAGGCGCCAGGAAAGGCGCAGTACCGTTCGTGCGGGAGCGTCGGCTATCCGGGCAACCAGGGCATCAGCGCCGGCTGGGCCGACGTGTACTCCGAGTTCCTCCAGGGCCAGCTCTTCGTCCTTGATGGCAGTGATGGCCAGGCCCCGGTGCCCGATGGCGACTACACCATCCGCATCACCGTCAACCCGGGATTCACGCCCGCGTCCGGCGAGCCGTGTCGCTACGCCGACCCTCACCAGGCCGGCCTCTGCCACCAGCTTCCAGAGTCGAATTACGAGAACAACGTAGCCGAGTCGCACGTCACGGTGACCAGCCATCCAGGACGCGTCGGCGTAGGGCCCGGCACGAGCGACCCAGAGCCCGTCGGTGAGCGCGACGAGTTCGGCAATAAGTTATAATCGTTCCATTCCACATTCCACCACCGCCTACTGGTCTCGTTCCTGTTTGTGCAGTCGCAAAATGTCGGCGGCGGTCTCTTCGACCGCTTTGCCGGTAATGTCGATCACCGGCCACGACGGATGCTGGCGAAAAATCGTCTGCGCAAAAGCGATCTCCTCTAAGATGTGGTCGCGCTGACCATAGCTGGTGCCAGACGGCATGCCGAGATTGCGCAGTCGCGCTTGGCGAATTTGTAACAGCGCTTCGGGCTTAATGGTGAGGCCGAAAATTTTACGACTGTCGATTTGCAAAAGTTCCGGGGGCGGATCGATGCCCAGCACCAGCGGCACGTTGGCCACTTTGTAACCCTTTTGTGCCATGAAGGTCGAAAGCGGCGTTTTCGAAGTGCGACTGATGCCGACCAGCACCAAGTCGGCCTTGGGCAAATTGCGCGGCTCGCGACCGTCGTCGTTGCGCACGGTGAATTCGACCGCTTCGACGCGGCGAAAATATTCGTCGCTGAGCGCATGCAGAAGGCCGGGTACGCCACGCGGCTGCACCCCCAAGAACAGCGTCAACTTGGCCATCAGCGAGCCGATGAGATCAACTGAGTCGACATTTTCTTCGTCGCACAGTCGGCGGAGCAGTTCGCGGTGTGAGCTCGAGACCACGGTGAACACCACCAGCGCCTGCTCGCTGTTGGCGCGAGCGATGATGGCCCGCATCTCGGCCTCGAGCCGCACCCGGGTGTAGAGCCGCAACTCGACGTCGGCCAAATTGAATTGCAACAGCGCCGCGCGCACCACTTTCTCAGCGGTCTCGCCCGTCGCATCCGAAATCACGAAGACGTGGCGCCGGTGATCAATCGTTGGCGTTGGCGTTGGCGTTGGCACTGGCATCGGCAACAAGTGGAAGGTGGAGGCGCACCGGTTGCTGCGCGCGAAAATCGACCACGCGTGGACATTCTGGATCGGGGCGCGCAGCGTCGTGTAGCGTGTGCGCCGAGACGACACGACAGCCGCCACGGCAGAGCTTGAGGTAATCGCAAGAGCGGCAGGGCTCCTCGCTTGAGCGCCACTGGCGAAATGTCGAAAACGCGTCTGGGCGCTGCCAGTAATCGGCAATGCGGTCGGCGCGCACTTCGGTGGGCGCAGCAAAGCTGCAAGCGGTAAGCGCGCCGGTGGCTTTGGCAGCGACGAGCAGATCGCCGCCGGCGCAGCCATAGACGCCGAGCCAAGCCATCAGTTCGGGCTTGACGCGATGGTGCGCGATCATCGGTGTATACGAACAATCGAGCCGCACCCGTAGGCGATGACGACGCGCAAGTTTGAGGACGGCTGGCAACAGCGAGCGATGTTGCGCATCGGTGCAGCGCAAGGATTCATAGACGCGGCGGCCGCGACCGGAGGGTTTAAAGCGCAAAAGTTCTATTTCGCGCAATTTGCGTTTTTTGACGTAGCCAAAAATCTCCGCCAGCGAATCGAAATTTTGCCGGGTGACGACGCAATTGATGCCGACAAACTTGTGCACTTTTCGCAAACGGACAATCGCCCGGTCGGCCTGGGCAAAACCGTCGACGCCGCGCACTTGCCTATAGCCGTCGCCAATGCCGTCGAGGCTGACATTGATTTGACCAAACAGCGGCGCCCATCCAATCAGGCGCTCAAGCTCGTGGTCGGAGTACAGGCCACTGGTCGTGAGATTGGGCACGAGCCCGCGCGCGCGCGCGTATCGCGCCAAATCGCCGAGCCACGGCAACAGAGCCGACTCGCCGCCGCCGAGCGCGAGATGAAACACACCCTGCGCCGCCAGCGCGTCGATGACCCGACGCCAATCGCTTTCGCCATATTCCTGCGGCGCACCGTCGGGTGATGCGCCGGTGTAACAGCCCTGGCAGCCGGCGCTGCAGCGATTGGTCAGTTGCAAATGCGCCTCGAGCGGGGCTGACAAAAGGCCGAGCTCACCTTCAGGCGGTGGTTGTAGCCAGCGCTCTTGGTCGCGGTAACCGAGCGCGCGTGCCCGATCGCGGTCGACAAACACCAAAGCGCGCGGCCGCTCGAGCTGAACAATGCCGCCGAACCGTTCGTATCGAAACGTGCGCATCAAGTCGGTTTGCGACCGCGCAAGAACAGAGAAACCAGCGGCGTCAGAAAGGAGATCGCCGCCATGCCGAAAAGCAGAAAAGTGACATCGACACCGAGTGACGACGAATTGGGGTTGTATCCCCACTTGACCGCAATGATTTTTCCCGCCATCGGATAAGTCTCCTAAGACCCAATCGGATAGTACTCCAAGCCGAGACGGTTGGCTCCGTAGTTCTAGCAGTAGCTGAAAGCTCACAGCTGAAAGGTGAGAACGCTTCCGTAGTTCTGGCAGGTGTTTTTTCTGTAGCTGAAAGCTGACAGCTGAGAGCCTCCGCCTAAGCGGTTTTGACTGCGGCGAGACGGGGCAGCGAGATTTCAAAACGGACGCCGCCGCCTTCGCGGTCGCCGACTTCGATAGTGCCGCCATGCGCTTCGACCACCAGCCGGCAGAGATAGAGCCCGAGCCCACGCGCGCCGGGGGCAGTTTGCGGATCGACCGATCCATACTTGGAGAACAGCCGCGAACGCAGCCCGATCGGAATCGACGGGCCGCTGTTCTCGACGTACAGGAGGGTGCGGCGGCCGTCGTGGTTGCAGCCGAGCCGGATCATCCCCTTGGGCGGGGTGTAAC
>JAHFDU010000230.1:0-1113 GCA_023248835.1 Myxococcales bacterium
ACGAAAAAGATAGGTGCCTTCGAGTCGATCGCGAAAGCCGGTGGCGAGAAAAAGTAGCAGTCGCAACGATCGAGACATCAGTGCGCGGCCGAGACCGTCGGGACGATGACGATAGGTCGAAAGCACCAGGTCTTGGCTCTCGCAAGCTGCAAGAATTTTGCCCAACTCGACCGGGGGAATCTGCCCGTCGGCGGGGATCCAGGTAACAAATTGCTTCAGCGCGCCAAAAAATCCGGTGCGCAGGGCGGCGGTCAAGCCTTGGTTGTGGGCATGCTGAAGGACGCGCAGCTCTGGGGCTTGCGGCAGCGTTTCGACTGAACCGTCGTGCGAGCCATCGTCGACGACGATGACCTCAAAATCTAGCGTTTGGGCGCGGGCGAAATCGAGCAGTTCCACCACCAAGACGGGCAGGTTGTTGCGCTCATTGTAAGCGGGAACGACGATACTGAGAGACGAGGTGAACGTTGGCAACGAACGGAGACTACGGGAGGGTATTGGCTTTGGCAACTGTCACTTCGTTGTCGTGTGATTCGACTTCGGGGCGAGTCGCCTTGCGCAAGAGTGGGATGACGTCGGCAATGGCGAAGCCTTCGCTCGACGGACGGCCTTTGCGAGCGGTGTAATTGCGACGACGGCGCGGGGTGCGGCCGCTTTCGCGGACTTCAAAAAAGCGACGCAGTTCGGCGACCGTCTCGCTCACCACTTGGCAGACGCGAGACTCGGTGACGCCGAGTTCCTCCCCGATCATCTTGAGTGAAAAACCGTCGAGAAAGTGGCGCACAATGACGTGACGCTGGCGATTGGTGAGATGTCCGAGCGCTTGTTCGATTTGCGCCATGCTTTGGCGCTCTTCCATGGCTTCGTCGACCGGGCGATCGTGTGAGGCGCTCTCACGCACCGATCCGTAGTCGACCAGAACCACCGAAGCCTCGGTCTCGTTGCGTTTGACCCGCGCGCGTTCGTCGCGGCTGAGCGGGTCGACTTGGCGCAAGCCATCCAGCATGGCACCGCGAATTCGGGTCGCGGCAAAGGCCGCAAACGGGACGCCGCGGCCCGGATCGAAACGCACACTCGCCTCGACCAAGCCGAGATTGCCGAGTGAAACCAGTTCGT
>JAHFDU010000230.1:1123-6525 GCA_023248835.1 Myxococcales bacterium
CAATTTCGATATGACCGGGAAGGTTCCGTGCGAGTGAAAAAGCGATGCGTCTCACCAGATCGACTTGCGCTGCGACGCTGGGAATGGTGCTGTCGTCCTCACATGTAGGTTCGCATGTGGTCGCCACCGCCACTTCAGTAGCTACTTGCCTCGACATAACGGGTTTCTATTGCAGCGTGCGTGCCGGTTTTGTGACTCAGGAAAATCGCGGTGTTCGGCAGTCACCTGAAGCGAGACGCGTCACTTCGCTGACGCGCAAACTGTGGCCACGAAGGGCTCTTGCGAATTGCGTGCCGACGCAAAACCGTTGCTCCATCGGGCTAATCCGGTGGCGGAGCAAATCCTGGACAGGTGCGTGGACGATGATCTGGCCACTGTCAATCGTTTGACTCCGCCGGTAGCGAGAATTGACGCGTTGGCTCACTCCAGCTCGCTCTGAAACGCTCGTAGCTGTTAACGCGCGCAGATTTTTACTTTTTGGGGAGTTCAGACTGCTTCGCGCAGACGTCGGAGTTTTTCGACCAGGGTGGTGCGATTGAGGCCGAGCAGCTGGGCGGCGGCATTGCGGTTGCCCCCGGTGCGGGTGAGCGCCTGGGCGATCAGTGAACCTTCATAGCTGGCCATGGCGCTGCGCAGATCGAGCCCTTTTTGTGGCAGCTCGGCGGGCGCTTTGGGTCCCGAGCGCTCCCCGGTGAGTTCTGGCGGCAGATCGCTGACTTCGATCATTCCGCTTCGACGCAGCACCACCATCCGCTCGAGCACGTTGGCCAGTTCGCGAATGTTGCCCGGCCACCCATAGCGGTTGAATACCTCGAGTACGTCAGCCGAGACGCCGGCGACGGAGCGCGCGTGGCGAAGATTGGCCGCCTCGAGAAAATGGGCGACCAAGAGCGGAATGTCGCCGCGCCGCTCTCGCAATGGCGGTAGCGCTATTTCAATCACGTTGAGGCGGTAATAGAGATCCTGGCGAAATTTTCCTTCGGCAACAAGGCTACTCAGATCGCGATGGGTCGCAGCGATCACCCGCACGTCGGTGGGGCGACTGACTCCCTCGCCGAGGATCTCGAATTGATGTTCCTGTAACACGCGCAACAGGCGAACCTGAAAGCCGAGCGCCATGTCGCCGATTTCGTCGAGCAGAATGGTGCCGCCTTCGGCGAGTTGAAAGCGGCCGGCGCGGGCATGCGAAGCCCCAGTGAAAGCCCCTTTGGCGTGGCCAAAAAGTTCGCTCTCGAGCAGCGGCTCCGGAATCGCCCCGCAATTGACAGCGACAAAAGCCGCGGAGGCACGCTTAGAGGAATGGTGGATCGTTTGGGCGATCACTTCCTTGCCACTGCCGCTTTCACCAGTGAGCAGCACCGTCGCGTCGGTGTCGGCGACCGAATCGAGAACATCCAGCACTCGACGAAAGGGTTCGACCTGGCCCACCAGTCGACTTTTTCCCGCCGGTGCGACAGCGCGGCCGACGGTGTCGTGCAGCACCGAACGAATGCTCTCCGGCGTAAACGGCTTGGTGAGAAAATTGGCGGCGCCCTCGCGCATCAGCTGCACCGCGACCTCGACCGATGCTTGGCCGGTGAGAATAATCACCGGAATGCGGCGCGCCATCCCGGCGGCCAATACTTCGCGTCCGCCAGCGCGCGGCATTTCGAGGTCGGTGAGAATGAAGTCGACCTGCAGCCCGGCTTCGAGCTTGTCGAGGGCCTCTCGGCCGTCGTGCGCTTCGACGACTTCGCAGCCTTCGCGGCCAAGGCAGCGCGCCAGTGCCGGCAACAGCTCCGGATCGTCCTCGACCACCATTGCCCGATGTTTGCGATTCATGCGCGCCTTCTAAGACCTAGAAATAGCACGCTATTATTTTAACCTAACAGGGCCTAAAACCGCAAGCTTCTTTACGCGCCTGGCAGGGGCGCTCGGAAGTCCGAGCGCCGCCGACAGCTCACAGCCGACAGCCTACAGCCTACAGTTTCGGATTCATTCATGAAATCACCTACTCTAGTCCTCCTTTCAAGAGCGAATTTACGGGAGCGTCAACGCGATTTTGCGATTTTTCTCCACTGTCAGCTGTCGGCTGTCGGCGGTCGGCGGTGGTAAGAATCGCGAAACGCGAATCGACGCCGACTTCCGAGCACCCCTGCCCTATTTCCCTACAGGTCGCGATCAAGATTGTTAATTTGTTGATTTTATTAGTAATTAAAAATACTAAAAAATTCTAAATAATAAACTTGGAATGACGATTACGAGAACATGAAAAAATCATCATCGTTCGGCATCGCTCTAATTGTAGGTGCTTCGCTGCTTTCTCTCGGCTGCCACCACGGTCAGGCCGGCGGAGGCGGTGGCGGTGGGAGTGAGAATCCGGGAAGCACGCAAAGTGCGCTCCGGGCTCAGTCCTTCCCAGTCAAGGTGGCGCAAGCTGGCCAGCCCTTTACTTACCACGCCCTGCTCTCCACTCCAGGCATGGCGACCTGGTCGCTTTCAAAGGCGCCCGACGGCGCCGCCATTGATGAGAATGGCCAGCTCACCTGGCTGCCGACCGATGATCAGGGCGGGACCCAGGACTTTACCATTCACGCCGAGATTGGCGGCGAGACCATCGACCAGTCGTTTAAGGTTGCGGTGTCTGTGGTGGGCACGCCGATTACCGAAGCAGTCAATCCCAATGATCCTAAAGGCGGCACCCTCAGTGTCGATGGTCCGGCGTCCCCGATCTATGGCACCACCGTTCACCTTCCGCCCGGCGCGCTGTCCGGCAATGACAGTGTGAGTCTGTCGGTGGCGCCGGTCACCGGCATCGCGTTGCCGGCTGCGCTTACCGCCAATGTTGACGCGGCGACGGTGAAAGCAGTCGAATTTGGCCCGAGTGGGACGACCTTTTCCAAGCCGGTGAAAATTACCATTCCGATCAGCAAGTCGCTCTTGCAGATGAGCGGAAAATTTGCCGTTCAGGGTTCGAGCGGCAAGAAATTCGCAGTGCAGACGCTCGATTTCAAAACCGGAAAGTGGACCAAATTAAAATCCGCCGGAGGTGGCAGCGCCGGTACCCTGACCGCAGAAGTTCAGCACTTCTCCACTTACGTTGCGCTTCCCGACGTGCCGACGTTCAATATGGACGTTGAAAGCGGTTCGAGCGCTTGTTCTGATGCGCTGGTGGTGGCAGCACCGCTCGCCGCCACTTTCGATCAAATCACCGCCGACCAAGTGAACGGCTATGATGCCAAAGACGGCGAGACACTGCAGGACGTGCTCAAAAATCTGCCCGATGGCCAGGCGCTGCAGATTTACAACAAGCTTTCGGCTGCGAACAGCGACCTGTCGGTTTCGCATTCGGCTTGGATCTTGGCCTCGGCGATTCGCACCGGTGACAACTACAAAGTCGTGGTTCGCACCAATCAACATGCCAATGAACAGTATCTATCCATCCCTGACAGTCTCGCCTTTGATGACGCCGAGCTCGCCAACTGGCTAAGCGGCAGCCGGCCGCTGGCGGTTTTTGCCGGGCTTGGCAAGGCGGACAGCGTCAAAGTGCACGCGGAAGTCTCGTTCTACTTGGTCGCTGCTAGCGATGGCGATCAGCCGCCGCCGGCGGCTTGCAACGTTTTCGGTTCAGATGACATTGAAGTCAAAGATCTGACCGCGGTGACGGATGACCGCGACTGCTACGGCGGCGCCTCGCAATACAATCCAGCACCGGCGGGCGATCTGGCCCCACTGCTGGCGGCGCAGCCCGAAGATCAGGCACACACCGCGGTTGGCAAGTCGGTTACCCTCAATATTTCGAGCGACGGCGCGGCTCCGAGCTATGACTGGAGCGCCAACGACTCGTCGGTCGCGCTGACTGCATCGGCGGATGGATCAAGTGTGACGGTGGCGCCAAGCACTCCTGGCTTTTTCCAAGTGATGGTGACTGCCACACGTGGCACCGCGACGTCAACCTATCAATGGAACCTGGTGGTCGACAGCGCGCAAATGGCGATGTCAGCGCCCAAACCGACGGTCAAGATCGCCGCCAGCAGCGACAGCCTGCAGGTGGGCGAGAGCGTTACCCTGACCGCGGTGGGGTCAGCCGAAGGCCTCACTTTCCAGTGGACTTCGAATGCGCTGTCGTCGGACAGCAGCGACACGGTGGTTTTTACCGCGCCCAATCAGCCCGGCGACTACACCGTGTCACTCATCGCCTCGGACGGCGTCCAGACTTCCGACTCGGCCTCGGTTGTGCTTTCGGTGACCCCGAAGAGCAACCACCAACCAAGCGATCCGGAAATCACCATCGACGATCCGATGGCGGACCTGCCGTGGGCCGAAGGCAGCGAGCGCACCATCACCCTTTCGGTGACTGGAACTGACGCGGATGACGACGACCAAGGCCAGCTCGATTTCAACATCGTGGCCGATCCATCGATCGCTTACAATCCGAAAAATCCGCGCATGAAGATCGCCTACGCGCTGAAAGTAGACCCCTCTACCGACGGCGCCACCGATAGCGCGACCTTCACCACCCGCACCGCTGGTACCTACACTTTGTGGGTCAATACCACCGACAAGAAGGGCGCCGACTCGAACCCGATTCCGGTGACCCTCAGCCTCTATGCGCCGGTGCCGGAAGGCGCGGTCGACAACGACGGCGACGGTTTTTCCGACGGCATGGACTGTGACGACAACGACGCCGCGGTTTATCCTGGAGCGGCGGAAATTTGTGACGGCAAGCGTCACAGCTGCGATGGCAAGCCGTTCGACATCAACGACTGCGACAGCGACGGCGACCGTTACACCGTCAACCAAGGCGACTGTGATGACACCAACCCGGCGGTCTACCCAGGCGCTGCTGAACTGTGCGACGGTGTGCTCAACGACTGTAGCGCGCCGATCGGCACCCGCCCAGACTCACTTTATGATGTCGGCGAAACCTGTACGGTTGGCCTCGGCGCTTGCGCCACGCCGGGAACCTCGGTTTGCGACACGAGCGGATTCGGCACCCTCTGCGATGCCACCGCTGGCATGCCAACCACTGAAATGTGCGACAACATCGACAACGACTGTGACGGCATCACCGACAACGTCAGCGGTGCTGCCGCGGGCGGCGACGATGTGCTTAGCTGCGGTGGCTGCGGCACCGCCTGTATTGCTGCGGCCAACATGGTCGCGGCCTGCCAAGGTGGCGGCTGCTTCTACGCCTGCGGCGACGGTTTTGTCGACGTCAACAACGACGCGACCGACGGCTGCGAGTGCCACGTCACTGGCGCCGAAGTTTGCGACGGCATCGACAACGATTGCGACGGCATCATCGACGACAACATTGCCGACCAGACTTTCTACTCTGGTCCGGACGGCACGCTCAACCTAGGCCAGTGCTCGGCCAGCGTGCAGTCTTGTGTCAACGGCGTGTTTCTGAAGGGGCAGGG
>JAHFDU010000231.1 GCA_023248835.1 Myxococcales bacterium
ACGGCACGGCGATCGGTTCATCCATCATGCGGTCGTCGAGAAACAGGGGCCGTTGCCGCCGCGCGAGCCGATAGAAGTGGAGGTGGTCGACTGGAAAGGTGAACGACAGCAACAGGTGTGGGATGGAAATGGTCAGAGTCACGAGTACACATTTGAGACCAAGGCGCGACTTCGACGAATCGAAATTGATCCGCGCGGCCGCTTGCAGGAAGAGATTCCGGGATCGAACGATGATCTCCGCCTCGGCAATCGCCGGCCCAAGGAATGGAAATTTGTCTACAATAATTTTGGCGGACTGGTTCAGTTTTCTCCGAAGTTGGGACTCGATCTGTCGCTCGATTTTTCGCTGCGACCGATTTGGGACATCAAGAACGGGCTGCGTTTTTATCTCTACCACACCCCGGCGACGCTGATTGGGTTGTCGACGGTCTACTACCGATCGTTTGGCCGTAAGGTCACTCCGGCGCGGTTGACCAGCGTGTTTCACTCTGGGATGACAGTGGCTCGGCTCGATCCCTCCTTTGCGCTGGCCCTCGGCGCAGGCAGTCACCCAGGCACCAAGATCACATCGAGTGTTGGCGTCGGCTACGACGATCGTCTGTTCGACTGGGAGCCGACGCGATTTCTTTCTCTGGGATTGAGCGCGAGTTATTCGCTCACCGCCCTCGATTCAGGAGCTCTTTTGTCACAGGCTTCGAGTGGATTCGACATCGAAAAAGGTTTTCGACTTGGTGACGGCCATAGTTTGGCGCTGCTGTTCTCCGGCGGAGCGACGTTCGGTGATCTACGGATTGCGCCTCAATTGCTCTCCGTCGGTGGTCCCGGTGGCTTGCGCGGCTACGCGCTCGATGAGCTGTTCGGGCGTATGGCATTTTTGGGTCGCGCCGAATATCGCCACGTCTATGCCCACGATCTCGATGTCAATCTTTTGCACGCGCTGTTCTTGCGCGGCATTGGCGGCGGTCTATTTGCCGAAGCTGCGTGGGTCAGCTCCTGCACCTCCTACCGGTTTCGTGAGAACGGAATTGCCACCGACGTTGGCTATTCGCTACGCTTTTTTGCCGATTGGTTTGGCGTCGAGCAAACCACCTTCAATATCGATCTGGCTGTGCCACTGGTGCATCCTGATCGCGAATGCTTGGGACCCGTCACCCGCCTTGGTACCAGCGCGCCGATCGGACTCTACGCTGCGTTCGTTCAACCCTGGTGATCAGGGAAAATGAAGTGTCAGTTTATCGTCGGTGACGTCGATTTGAATTCGGCCGCCCTCTTTCAAGCGACCGAAGAGTAACTCGTCCGCCAGCGGTTTTTTTATCTCGTTTTGGATCAGCCGCGCCATCGGACGCGCGCCGTACACGTCGTCAAATCCGTGTTTGGCGAGCCATTGCTTGCCTGCTAGAGAAAGCTCGAGGCTGACTTTCTTTTCTTTAAGCTGAGCTATCAACTCAGTAATGAATTTTTCGACCACTTGCAAAATGATCTCGGGCGAGAGTGATTCGAATGCGATCCAGCCATCGAGGCGATTGCGAAATTCGGGCGCAAACGTGCGTTCAATCGCCTCCTTGCCGCGCTCTGCTGTCGTGTTAGAGCCACGCCCGGCGGAAAAGCCCATGCCGCGCGAACTCATTTCGCGCGCGCCCGCGTTGGTGGTCATGATCAAAATCACGTGGCGAAAATCGGCTTTGCGTCCGTTGTTGTCGGTCAGCGTGGCGTGATCCATCACCTGCAACAGAATATTGTAAACATCGGGGTGAGCCTTTTCGATCTCATCGAGCACCAGCACCGCATAGGGAGTTTTGCGCACGGCGTCGGTGAGAAGTCCGCCTTGATCGAAACCAACATAGCCTGGCGGCGCGCCGACTAGGCGCGACACCGTGTGCTTCTCCATGTATTCGCTCATGTCGAAACGCAAAAACTCGACACCGAGAACTTGCGCCAGCTGCTTGGCCAGTTCGGTCTTGCCAACGCCGGTTGGACCGGAAAACAGAAACGACCCGATCGGCTTTTCCGCCGCACCGAGTCCTGAGCGCGAAAGTTTGATCGCGCTCGAAAGGGCATCGATGGCGCGCGCTTGACCATAGATGACCTGGTTGAGTTTCGGTGCGACTTCGCGCAGCGCATCTTGGTCGGAACTCGAGACGGTCTTTTGCGGAATTTTTGCGATCTTTGCCACTACCGCTTCCATCTCCTGCGGGCCGAGGGTGCGCTTGCGCTCTTTGGCGGGCTTTAGATGGTCGGCCGCACCAGCCTCGTCAATCACGTCGATCGCTTTGTCGGGTAGTTGGCGATCGTTGATGTATTTGGCCGCTAGCCCTGCCGCGGCATCGAGTCCCTCGTCGGTGTAGACGACGTCATGATGCTCTTCATACTGCTTGCGCAAGCCGCGCAAGATCTGTCCGGTCTCTTCGACCGACGGCTCGAGCACCTCGATGCGTTGGAATCGACGGGCCAGAGCGCGATCGCGCTCGAACGAAGCTTTGTATTCGGAAAAGGTCGTCGACCCGATGCAGCGCAGTTCACCCGAAGCCAGCGCCGGCTTGAGCAAGTTTGACGCGTCGATCGAGCCGCCCGAGGTTGCACCCGCACCAACGATGGTGTGAATTTCGTCGATAAACAGAATGGCGTGCGGATTTTGCGTAATCGCTTTGATCACGCCTTTTAGTCGCTCTTCAAATTGACCGCGAAATTTGGTGCCCGCCAAAAGCGCGCCCATGTCGAGTGAAAACAGCACCGCCGGCTTGAGCGTTTCGGGTACATGGCCAGCGACGATCGCCAGCGCGATGCCCTCGACAATCGCGGTCTTGCCGACGCCGGCTTCACCGACGAACAAAGGATTGTTTTTGCGCCGGCGCGCCAGCACGTGAACTGCGCGTTCGAGTTCGTTTTGGCGACCGATGAGAGGGTCACAACGTCCGGCCGCCGCTTTTTCGTTGAGATTGACGGTGTAGGCAGCGAGCGGATCGTCCGGCTCGGCGCCGTCTTCGGCATCCTCGGTCTCTTGGTGTTCGCGCTTCTTTTTCGCTGGCTCAAGCGCCTTGGTAATGCCGTGCGCGAGAAAATTCATCACATCGATGCGGCGCACGCCCGCCTGTTCGAGCATGTAGACGGCATGCGATTCACGCTCACGATAAAACGCGATCAGCAGATCACCGCCGTCGATGGTCTCTTTGCCTGATGACTGGACGTGAATCGCCGCGCGCTGCAGTGCGCGCCAAAAACCCGCCGTCTGCTGCGGTTCGCGCTCGATGTCCTCTGGTAGTGTCGTCAGCTCTTCGAAGAACGATTCCAGATCGCCTTCGAGCTGCTCAAGATTGGCGCCGCAGGCCTTCAAAATCTTACTGGTCACCCGATCGTGAAGCAGCGAATAGAGCACATGCTCGAGGGTGACAAATTCGTGATGTCGCTTCTTGGCCTCCGCGAAGGCGAGCTGAATGGTCGCTTCCAGATCTTTTGAGATCGTCATTCGGGCTCCATTGTGCATTGCAAGGGGTATTCTGCCTTGCGCGCGTATTCCATCACCTGCGCTACCTTGGTTTCGGCTATCTCATAAGTGTACACCCCGGCGATACCGATGCCAGTGCGGTGGATGTTGAGCATGATCGCGGTGGATTCGACGTCGCTGTGGTGAAAGACGAATTGCAGCAGCGAAACTACAAATTCCATGGTGGTGTAGTCGTCGTTGTGCAGAATAACTTTGTACAGTCGCGGTCGTTTGGTTTGCTGCTCGGTCTGCTTGCGGGTGCGCACATCGGTGGCGACGCCACTGTCCTGCGATCCATCTTTTTTGCCAGGCGTCGACGCCATACCGTTTCGATTCCCTCTCCCCAACGGGGAGAGGGCTAGGGTGAGGGGGAGCGCAAGAGGGAGACGCTGGTCGTGAACACTTGCTACCATGGCTATTTTCTCACCTCTTGCTTCGGTTTCAAAATCGGTGACTTCGCCCGCCAGTTTTGTAAGGCGAGCGAGCGCTCACGGCTCTCTCGTTCGAGATAAGCACCGAGTGGTTTTTTCAGACGTGCATCGAAAAACAGATGCGCGCTGTGCGTCTCCGCCGGCTCAAATCCGCGCGCCAGTTTGTGCTCACCACCAGCGCCGCCCTCGAAGACTTGCAGGCCGCGCTCGATGCAATCTTTGATCGAGTGGTACTGGCAAACGTTAAAATGCAAGAACGGATGCTCCTCGTGGCAGCCCCAATAGCGACCGTAGAGGCGCGACGGCGACGACACGTTGAAAGCGCCGGCGATGAGGCGCCCGTGTCTTGTCGCCACCACCATTTCAAGTGCGTCAATCATGCGGGTGAAAATCTGCTCATAAAAACCGCGCGTCAGCCAGTGCCGGCCCCACATCCATTTCTCGACGGTCAATCGGTGCAGCTCATATGCCGCTTGCGCCCATTTTCCGTGCTCACGCTCAAGCTCATCGCCGCGCAACGTGCGGACCTCGATCTCGTTTTTCGTCATTGCTGCGACTTCGCGATGAATTTGGTTGCGCTGTTTGGATCGAAAACGCGAGACGAAATCGTCGAAGTTCTGGTAGCCCTCGTTGACAAAATGGAACTGGATGTCGACGCGCGGCTGCAGTCCTAGCGTCGCCAATTGGGAAATTTCCGACTTGGCCGGGAAAAGTACGTGCAACGATTGGGCGCCGCTCTCTTTCGCCACCTGTTTGGCGCCGGTGATGAGCTGAGCTGCGCAGGACTCACGATCTTCCCCCCGAGCGATCAACAATCGCGCGCCGGTCACCGGTGTAAACGGAACCGTGGCGACGAGTTTCGGATAGTAGGGAATGTGGGCGGCGTGGGCGGCTTCGGCCCAACCCCAGTCGCGCGAAAAATCGCCGTCGCTATCGTCCTTTAAGTAGAGCGGCAGCGCTGCCACCAAGCGGGCGCCTTGATGCAGCGTCACATGCGCCGGACGCCAGCCGGTCTGTGCACATGCACTGCCCGACAGCTCGAGCGAATGGAGCCAAGCGTAGCGCACAAACGGCGTCGCGGTGTCGTCAAGCAGTGCGTCCCAGTCCGCCGCCTGGATCTCGCCGATCGTGCGGTGGATACGAATCTCCATCTTACAAAAGTAACTCCGATTGGTTCGGTTCGCCACGGGTCGCTGCCAATTTTGCTGGTGTTTGTAAGCCTGAGCGCGATAAAGTGCCGACCGCGAGGTGCCGTGGTGGCATTTGGCAATTCAACTATCAGGAGGCAACAATGAATCGACTAGCGATTGCAGTGGTAGCGATCACCGCACTTTCGGGCGCAGCGTACGCAAATCAGCCGATGGCGGCGGGGGCGTCAACCGTGAAGATGGAAGACTGTGGCGCGGCGATGAAGGCGATGATTCCGCTGCCGACCAAGTTTCGTGAGCTGATGACCGCGGTATCGGGCGGCCTCAATATGCACGCGGCATGGCTGGGCTCGAGCAAAGACCCAGGGGCGAAGGCAGAAGCCAAAGCGCTCAAGAAACTTGCGATGGATCACGCTGCCGTGGCCAAAGAGATGACGGTCATCGTCGCCGATTTCGAAGCGATCGGAAAAGTCGGTCTGGCCGCCCACGACACCGCGAAAATGGATCCCAAGTGGGGCGAAACCATGATGAAGCAGGTCAAACTCGAAAAAGAGATGGCCGCTCTCATGCTCAAGCACGCCGAAGACACCGAGAAGATGATGCAGCCGCCGGCCAAAGCCCCCGAGCACGCCGCGCGTTAAAGACCTCAGCACGCACCCTTATCTTGCGGTCGCTCTCTTGCGACCTAGTCCGTCACTGACCTTACACCCCAACATGCTACGCTGCAGGATCATGCTCACGCTCGGCATTCGCAATCCGCAATCTGGTATCTTCAATCGGTTATGTTGAATCGTTGGATACCATGGCTCGCGGGCATCGTCTCTATTTTCCATTTCGCCACTGGCCACGCTGATGTCGTCAAGCGGCGTGCTATCCTCTCGGTGATCGCGATTGGTGATCGTTGCGTTGTGGCCGCCCAAGATCATTTTATGTTCGCGAGCCCCGGCGGTTTCCTTGACGACGTCGAAGGTAAGTCGCCCCTTTGGCTGATTTGCAAGAATGGAAAGCCGCGGCGTCTGTCGTCAGATGATCAAGGGGTAGCGCTGGCAAGAGCCCGTGCCATCGACCATTCTCTTCGAACCATTAAGTATGAAGCAAGCCAACCTAGGCGCGCTTGCACAAGAAAGTGGTGCGTTGATTTACGCCAGGAGCAACCGCACGCCCAGGCTCGGAAGGGGGTGGCCATACTGCCGCTTCCGCCCGCGCTTCGAGCCGCGATGGTCTCGACAGTCGTCGCAGTCGACGAAATGTTCATTGCATGGCAGGAGCTTGCTGAGACCGATGGTGACACTGATCCGCACCACCACGTCTATCGATGGGAGCCGTCTGGCGAGCGCCTCGAGAAATTCAACCTGAAAAGGTGACCACAGACGCGAAACCCGAACCGAGCTGTTCTTTTTTTGTAACGGACCGAAATCACGTTGACGTGATCGATCTGCGTTGTCGTTGACCTTGTCGGCGAC
>JAHFDU010000232.1 GCA_023248835.1 Myxococcales bacterium
GCCAATCCTGCCGCGGCTGGATTGGCGCCGAGGAATGCGCGCACCAGCGCTTCACGATTGGAAACCACCGCGAGCAGCTTCTTGTCGTCGAGATCGCCGAGCGCAATGAAACTTTTTTCGTCTGGCTTGTAGAGCGTCATGTGCCGATCGCCGACGTTGAGTGGCGTCGTCATGCCGCCGCTCAAGCTAAGCAGCGATTCGATCACTGGGCGCGCGGTCGGATCAAAAGTCGCGCCGACCACGCCATTGGCGTCAAAGCCTGGCGCGGTCACCACGTCGGCGACCACCGCTACCAAATTGCGCAATTTTCCCACCAGCATGATGGCGAGCGCGGTTGGATCGGGGCCGCCGGTGTTGCTCTTCTGGGCGTCCGAAAACTTGACCGCGGTGGCGGCGATCGCCGCCGGCCACGAGCGCACCAGCAGATTGGACACGGCTTGAGTTTGGCATTTTTCGATTTCGTCGTACCACTTGTCGCTCGACAGTGGGCCGGGATGTTTGAGTGATTGGAAGGGCGAAACGCCGACGCCGTAGAGGCCGAACGACAGCAGCGAAGATCGCTCAAGGGTTTTGACGTCGACCGCGCGGTCGTCGGTGGGATGAAAGGTGATCGCATTGGCAAGCGCGTCGGACTGGGTTCCCCACGACAGCGCCAGCTGCAGCTTGTCGCCTTCGGTCGAGAGCGAAAGGCCAAGGTCGTCGTAACTTGGCGGCACCAGCGCCCACGCTTTTTCGCAGTTGCGCAATCGAGCGAGCGCTTTCTGTTTTGCCGAACGGTTGAGGGTGCTCGGTAGAGTGGTTTTGGCAATCACCGCAACCAGTGGAGCGAGTTTGCGGCCATCAACATAGACCACAACTGAACTTTGTGGCGAAAACGCTCGCGTTGCGCCGCGGCCAGGAGAAAACGGGTTTGCTACCTTGAGCGGATAGCGACGAATGATCTCTTGGGGCGCGATCTTCTTGCCGCCGCGAATGAGCAGCGCGTCGATCACCAGCGCGTTTTCATCTTTGCGCGCGACCGCGGTGAGTTCTTTGTCGGTGTAGGTGAACAGGGCCGAGGCCGCCCCGAGCGCCGATCCGGGATCGACCCAGACAAACCCCGGCTCCTGCTTGAGCGCCGAGCGAGCGAAGGCTTCGAACACCGGTCCATCTTTGATGGTCAGCTCGCCGCGAATGTGAATGGCGCTGCCGCCTGCGATCGCCGCCGGCGCCAAGTCGGCCGCGAACACGCACGCTCGCTCGCCGTCGAGCCCGGTCATGCCAACCAAGTTCGCCTTGAGTGGATCGATGCCGTGCAGTGGCGCGATCGCCTCTTTGTAACTCGGTTGTTCCGACAGGCCGAGACGCGCGGCCACTTTTAGCAGCGACGAAATTTGCAACTTACCGTAGCCGGCTGCCCCAGTGGCGAGGTGATCGCCGAGCGGCTCGGCCTGCGCTGATCCTATCGCGAGAAACAGCACCGCAAATAGTACAGCCGCTCGTTCGGAGCTCGCGCTTCGACTCCGCTTTGACTGCGCTTCGTTTCGCTCAGCATGAGCGGTTTGTACGCGTTCACGGCCCGCTCGCCCTGAGCTTGTCGAAGGGCAGACTCGACTTGCTTCGCCCTTCGACTTCGCTGCGCTCCGCTCAGGGTGCACGGACAGGGGAGCGTGAACGCTTACAGCGGTTTTAGTCATGCCACTCTCCCTTGCAGCAACCAATCTTTGAGTTCGCGTTTGAGCACTTTGCCGGTCGGATTGCGCGGCAGTTCGTCGAGAAAATGAAACTCGCGCGGCCGCTTGTAGTCGGCAAGTTTCGCGCGCACATAGTTTGAAAGCTCGTCGGCGGTCGCTTGCGTGCCCGGTCTTAAGACGACGAAAGCGGCGAGGCGCTCGCCCCATTCGCGATCGGGGATGCCGAGTATCGCTACGTCGGCGACGGATGGGTGACAAACCAGTCGCTGCTCGATCTCCCACGGGTAGATGTTGACGCCACCAGAGATCACCATGTCGGTTTTGCGATCGGCCAAATAGTAGTAGCCGTCCTGGTCGCAGTAGGCCAGATCGCCCACCGAAATGAAGCCGTCTCTCCGAGCGGCAGCAGACGCCGCCTGATTGCGAAAGTAGCCATCCATCATCATGTCGTTTTTGACGTAGAGCTCACCGACAGCGCCCACTGGCACCTGTTTGCCCAGGTCGTCGTACAGGCGCGCTTGATTGCCGCCGATGAGACGACCGATGGTGCCGGGTCGGGCGGTGTGCTCACCCGGCAGCGCTACCGCCACCAAGCCGGTTTCGGTCGCACCATAAAAATTGTACAGAATCGGTCCGAAGACGCTCTCGATGCGCCGCGCCAATTCCGTCGACAGCGGCGCCGCGCCGCTCATCAACCAGCGCAGCTGCGAGCAGTCGTATTTTTTTCGCGTCGCTTCGGGCAATTCGACGATGCGTTGGTACATCGTCGGCACCATCATCGCCGAGGTCGCCCGCTCTTGGGCGATCAGCTGCAGCACCGCTTCGGGATCAAAATGTTCGACCAAAATGTTGGTGCCACCGACCATCATGATCATCATCGCAAACGCTGGCGCCGCCGAATGGTAGAGCGGGCAGCAGACCAGGTGGCGTTCGTTCTTGCCGAGTGGAAACTGGGCGAGGAAATGGATGATCGGGCGCAGACCCATCTTGGCAAAATCGCGCTCGGCGCCTTTGGCATGCCCGGTGGTGCCAGAGGTGTAGATCATGACTCCGCCAACCGCAGTTCTTGCCAGTGGCAGCGGCGCGTCGCTGGGCTCGGCCGCCAGTAGTGACTCGTAATTCGAAAATCCGACGCAAGTTCCAACCGCAAAGCAGCGATCCTTGTCGAGTCGACTCTCCTTGATCGCCGAAAGCGCAACCTCCACTTCAGCGGCGAGCTGGGCGTCGAAAAACAGCACCCGCGCTCCAGAATTGTTGAGGATGTAAGCGATCTCTTCGCCCTTGAGCCGCGATCCGATCTGCACCGATATGGCGCCGACCGCAGTCACCGCGCCCTGCACTTCAAGATATTCGATGCTGTTGCGCAAAAGCACGCCGACGCGATCGCCTTTTTTTATGCCCAATCGATCTAGCGCCCAGGTGAGTTGGTTCATCCGTCCCTCGAGCGCGCGATGGCTGAGGCGCCGCTCGCCGCGCTTGTCGACCACCGCTTCGGCCTCGGGCGCGGCCAGCGCGTTGCGATGAACAAAGGGCAGCGAACCACGTCGTCGCTTGACCAGATCGCGGCAGAGCTCCCACGCAATTTGCGGCCGCAGGTTGCGATGAAGGCCAGCGCGGCGAAAAACTTTGATCGCGTCGCGACCAAATCTGAGCGTGTCGAGAAACATCTAGTGTTGTCCTTTTAAGAGTCTAATTTGCCGTTCGACATCGGCGCGTCCCGGTGCATTCGGTGGCGCCAATTCAAGATAGTGGCGATAGGCGGAAATTGCTTGTCCAGGCTCGCGGCCCTCGCGGTGGGCATCGCCGAGCAGCAGGCTGGCCTCGATCGCATAGGGCGCATGATCTCCACCGAGTCTGAGCGCACGCTCGAACTGCAGGATCGCTGGCTTGCGTTTGCCATCGTCGTGGTAGAGACGGCCGAGCTTGAAGGCGGCTTCGCCGTTTGCGGGTCCCTTCTGTACCGCTGTTTCATAGGCTGCGATCGCGGCATCGGTGTCTTGCAAATCGGAAAAGCAATCGCCAGCGAGTAGCTCGGCTTCGGCGCCGAGCTTGGGGTGCTTGCGCAAGGGCTCGATTTCGTGCAACGCGTCGCGGGTGGCGCCGGCATGCACCATCACTCGCGTCCGACCGAGGCGCGCCAGATCCGCCACTGGCGGCCGCTCGGCCAATCGATATTCGGCGATCGCCGCTTCGCTTTTGCCAAGCTGCTCGAGGGCTCGGCCGAGCGTGAGATGCGCCTCAGCGCTGTCGCTCAGCGTCGCGGCGCGTTTGGCCGCGAGCATTGCGGTGTCATAGGCACCCAGTTCAAAATCGGCGCGCGCGACCAGAAGCTGAGCCGAGGCCGATCGATCGTCTTGCACCACCATCGCTTCGGCGACTTGGCGCGCCTGTTTGGCTGCACCCTCTTGCAACAGAAACTCTCCCGCCTCAAGCCGCAGCGAAGGCGACGCCGATTTTTCCGCCAGCGCTTTTTCGTATAAGAGGCGCGCCTCTTGACGCTTGCCAAGCTTCGACAATATGCGCGCTTTGTCGCCGGTGAGGCCGCTCGGCATCGGCGACAGTTTTTCGAGCGGCTGCAGCACCGATAGCGCATCCTCGAGACGGTTTTCCCGTTCGAGCACTTGACTGAGACCGAGACGGATCGCAAGTACATCGGATTTCTGCAAGGCGCGCCGAAAAATGGCTTCCGCCTCGCTCAGTTTACCGAGCCCAACATAGGCGGCGCCGAGTTCGCGCACTCTGGCCGGATCGTCGCCGGCTTGTGCCTCGGCTTTTTGCAGTAGGTCAAGCGCCGCCGTCGACTTTCCATCGGCGCTCAGGGTCACTGCAGCGGCGACGTAGGCGGCAGCCAATTTCGGATCGCGTCCAATCGCGGCTTCGAAACGATCGAGCGCGAGCGCGTGGTCGGGCTTATCGGCAATCAAGGCGACGCGGCCAGCGAAGTAGGTGACGCGGGCATCGGCGGGCGCTTCCAGTTTCGCTACTGCCAATGCCGCTTCCGCTTCTTTTGCACTGCGCAAATCGACCAGTCCACGCAGCAGGGCCAGGTGCGCGCCAAGGTTGTGTGGACCGGCAGCGACGGCTTGTCTGGCGATCTCGACCGCCTCACCGGCATCTTGTCGATCAGAGGCGAGTTCGCTCAGTGCGGCGCGCGCATCGACGGCGCGACTAGACAGCGCCAGCGCTTGCCGGTAATCGTGATCGGCATCGTCGAATCGCGCTTCCGAACGCGCCAGATCGCCGCGCAAACTGAAGATCTCGGCCAGCTCGACCGGCGCAGGCTGGCGTTTGTCGATGGCATCGACAAGTTTGCCCGCCAAACCTTCGTCTTTGCCGAGCTGCCGTTGCACTCGCCACAACCCAACTTGCGCGCGTAGATGTTGCGGGCTCGACAGCAGCGCCGTTTCATAACTCTTCTGCGCTTCGGCAAGATTGCGGTTGCGTTCACGACAAAAGCCGATTCCGTAGTGAGCGCAAGCGCGGTGCGGTTCGGCTGCGAGGGCACGGGCAAAGGCACGCTCGGCGCTGGGAAAATCGCCGGCGCCAATTTCGACGCTGCCGAGTTGGCACAATGCATAGACCGGGCTCTGTCCATCGATCAGCGGTCGCAATCGGCTGCGCGCGTCGACCCATTTTTCTGTCGCGGCCAATTGCATGGCACGGGCGAGCTTGAGCGACTGGTTCGACTGCGCCTTACGGTTGTCATCGTAACGCGCTAGCAGTAGATCGGCAGCTTGGGTTTCGCTGGCAATGCCGAGAATCGCCAGTCGCAAGTGACTCTGCGCCTCGAGCGCTGCTGCTTCTACCAGGCGCGGGCGTGCGGCAGTGAGCGGTCGGAGCAGCGCGCTGCCTTTTCGAAGTGAGGCGCTAGAGTCATCGCTGATCAAGGTCGTCGCCCGCGCCATGATGGCTTTCTCAGCGGCATTCGGGCCGAGAAAGTAATTGATGGCAAACGGCCCGTATTCAGTGAGCGAAAGCAGCCCGCCCGAGATCAGCACCGTGGCGGCGACCCCGCCGAGCCCGAGTCCGAGTCGTCGCCACTGACTGGGCGGCTCCTCTTTCTTGGCAGTTTTTTTACCCGACGATCGACTCGTTCTAACCGGCAGCGTTTTTTCGGTCGACAGCGGGTCGGGCGGCAAGTCCAGAAGGGTGCCGCTCTCTGCCGAGAGCGCCGGCACCGCCTCGCTGGAGCTGGCGATCGGGTCCCCGGTGAAGTCGCCGCCGCCGGGATCAGATGGGAGCTCAAATTCGGAGAGCGCTGCGTTGGTGCTGTCCTCGAACGAGGGCGCAGACCGCGGCGCCAGATCGAAAGACTCCGCCTTAGGCGCGACCTCGGTGGCGTCGCTGTCGAGTCGCGGAGTAGGCAGATCGAGTGAAGCGCCAAAATCACTGTCGAGCGGCGAGGCTTCGAGGTTGAGCGCCTCCAAATCGTCGATGTCGGGAGCGTCGAGCGAGAGGCCAATCACCGGATCGGCGGCGGGTGCCTTGGGCACCGGGAGATCGGCGGCATCGGCGTCGTCGGGTGGCGCGGCGACTCGGTGCGGAGTCGCCGCCTTCGGCATCGGCAGGTCGGGCTCCTCTTCGGCGAGCAGCAACGGCGCGACGGCAGAGGCGTGACTCGACGGTCGATGGTGGCGCGGCACCGGCAGTTCACTCTCTTCCGGTGGTGGCTCCGGAGATTCGAGCGCCAAAGACTCAACCGGCAGCGCGTCGATGGTCTCGTCGATAAGCAGATCAAGCGCCGAAGCCGGCGACGACGACGCCGGTTCTGGTGGCGCCGGTGACAAACCGGTCGAAGGCGACGGGGGTGGTATCGGCAAGGAGGGCAGCGTTGG
>JAHFDU010000233.1 GCA_023248835.1 Myxococcales bacterium
ATGAAGCGCATCAAGCGTTACGCGATCTGGTGAGAGCAAGAGAAGCCGGAAAGAAAGATTTCTTGCGCGCGCGGAATCGATTGCAGAAATTCTTGCTCCGTCATGGTCGACGCCCTCCGAAAAAAACGACAGCGTGGACAATCAACTACTGGGCCTGGTTGAAGACCGTTGTTTTTGCGCAATCGGCGCAGGAGGCCACACTGCTCGACTATGTGAACGAAGTTCACCATCAATCAGATCGTGTGGCGCGACTCGATCGATCCATCGACGATGCCGTACAAACAGCGCCAGGAAAAATGAGAGCGGTGATCGACGCTCTGCAAACGCTCCGAGGTGTAGCCAAAGTCACGGCAGTAACCATCGTGGCAGAGGTGGGTGAGCTGTCGCGCTTTGAGCGGCCATGTCAGCTCATGGCCTACAGTGGCGCAGTGCCAAGTGAACATTCCAATGGCGGGCCCGGAAAAGCCAGACGCGGAGCCATCACCAAGACAGGCAATGCTCATCTGCGGCGCGTTGTCGTCGAAGCTGCATGGGCTTATCGGCACAAACCTGGGGTCTATGGAAAACTGAAAAAGCGTCAAGAGAGCCAGCGCGAAGAGATCAAAACGATCGCCTGGAAGGCCCAACTGCGACTCTGCGCTCGGTATCGCAGGCTCACGGCCAAAGGCAAAGAGAATCAGAAAGTTGTCACGGCAGTGGCTCGCGAGTTGCTCGGGTTCATTTGGGCGGTTGGCGTCGAAGCCGAGCGTCACGTGGCATAGGGTCCGTCGGACCTTCAGGTTGGAAACTTAACCGTTCTCACCCAGGTTCAAAACCGCAAGACAAGTCCGACTTGAGCGCCGCCTTTCGTTAAGGAAAAGGTCGGGGTAAAGAGCATCGCGCGGCCGTGTTGCAACTGATCTTGGTGCTCGACGCCCTGTACCACTAACACCGTGCCACCGATGGCAAGGCCAAGGCCAATCACATCCATGGAGATACCCACTCCGAGCCCTGCTGGTGAGGCGCCAAGTAACACCCATGGCGCTGCCGACAAGACGAGTGCCGTCCCGCCGAAGCTAAGCAAGACAGATCCAACCACTATCTCGTGTTTCGCTTGCGCTCGCGTTGGGCGGTCGACAGAGGGGGAATCGATGGACTTGGCTTTGGCACAAAAAAAGTAGTCCTGACAGTCTTGGTCATCGCAGTCGACGTGGCCGTCCTCATCGTTGTCAATGCCGTCGGTGCAGGCCTGTTTGGTATTTTCGGGAGTTGGAGCACTTTGCTTCTCAGTCGCAGAAGCGGAGTTCACCCACGCGCAAGCAAGCAAGCAAGCAAGCGGGTCTCGAACATCGCTGGCATGAAATTCTCCTGAGGAAAATTGTTGGCGCGTAGAATATCTGTGCTTGATTCGAATGCAACCGTATTCTTGACTGAAGGTCCGAGGTCCGTCAGTTTCGTGGGCGTGGGCGTAGGCGTGAACCGAAAATCCGTGCTCTCTGCCGACGGTGACGCAAGACACATGTGACGACTCAAAACAGGTGCCACATCGACAAAACACCAGCGCGGCATTTTCCCACGGTGCATGGCCGCTTTCCGTCGCTGATTCGCCTACGCCCACGCCCACGATAAAACTGACGGACCTTCGGACCTTCAGCATTCTTAACGATTTCGCTGTAGGATCTCTCTCATGAGAGGCGAGAGCAGCGCCCAAAACTACCGAGCAGTTCTGGGCGATCAAGATCGCGTCGAGATCTGGCAAGACGCTGCGCTCATTTCAGTCGGGCGGTGGAACGGTCGCTCTATCGTAGATTGTTCACCGCCGCTTTCTGACTCGAACGCGGCAGCGATTTTACCTGATCTCGCCGCGCAGGTTGATGCCGAGATCAGCGCCGCATGGAGTGCGTTGCCGGCCGCGTGTAATGCCGACGGAGTGGATGTCACATTGATCGATTGGATGCTCAGTCTGACACCGGCCGAGCGGCTCGCCGTGTTACAGGACGCCGCAGATACTTTTCAGAGCAAGACGGACGATGGCGACCCAATACCGTGAACTGTTTGCGATGCTGTCGCGGCACCGTGTCGAGTACGTCGTCATCGGTGGCGTCGCAATGGTGCTGCACGGCGCACCGATCAATACCCTCGACGTCGATATTGTTTATCTCCGCAGCGACGAAAACAACGAACGGTTGCTCGCAGCCCTCGATGAACTGGATGCCCATTTCAATGATCTGACTGGACGCCGGCTCCGTGTTGGCAAATCGTCGCTGGCGCTGCCAGGTCCGAAGCTTTTGCGAACTTCACTCGGTCCGGCACCCACAGGGCGCATATAGACATACTCACACAAGGGCAATATCCAGGGATTAACTGTCATTAAACAGACAAAAAATTAAACAAACAAATCAACAAACCGATTGAATTAGACAGGAGGCCTATGACCATGTCGCAGTTCAGTCGCTCGTTGTTTCTTATCATTGGTTCAATCACCCTGTGTCAATGTCACAGTGCCGGAAGCGGCGCCGGCGGCGGAAGTGGTGGTGGTAGTACCGGTGGCGGTGGCGGTGCAGCCGGAGTCCAGGGCTTGACTGTGGCCAGCCAGCTGAGCGTGGTGGATCCGAAGTCGATGTCGGCGCAAGCCGGCGAACTGGGCGGACCGCCGGCCGGCTCGGCCTATGTAACAGACAAAGCCGACGTTCATGTCGCCGAAGAGTCGGCGCAGGTGTTCAATCAGGTCAATCAGATCCTCTGCTTTGTCGAGCAGACCAAATACGGACAGTTCGTCAACAAGGGCGCCTACCGGGCGCTGGTCGATAAGACGCCGTGTGCGGGAACGCGCGACAATCCGCAAAGTCAGGATCAAAGCCAGAGTTCGCAAAGCTCAGGTTCGGGCGCCCCGAGCTACATGGATTGGACGGTCAACGTCACCCGTGCGAACGACACCAGCCCGCAAGAAGTGGATGTCTGGGTGCACGCGCCGAAAGAGGGACACGACGGGCTCGAGATGCGAATCAAAGGCAAGCTCTCGATCAGCGAAGGCGCCTCGGCCTCAAACGCGCTCGGCCTGTTCAAAATGGATTACGCCGGCTATCCGGTTCTCAATGGCACGCTGCTCAATCAAACGATGATGAATGGCTACATCGAAGTCGCGAACAAGGACGGCAAGCCGGTGCTCAGTTCCTACGACAACGGCCACGACGGTCCCCAAAAAATTTCCACTCGTCGCGCCGTGATCAATCGCAGCACCGACGGCTCTTCCGGCGCCGGCGTCACCGACGACAACGGCCAGTCGCAATTTTCGTTTGCTTACTCGGGCGACTACTTTCGTCGCTCAGGTGGCGGCAAAGACCAATGCTTTTCGCGCACCAATTTCGACGAAACCGTCTGGAGCTATGGACTGTATGAAGCGAGCACCGGCGCGCGCATCAATCGCGATTCCGGCTTTCCGGTCAGCGTCACCCAAAACGGCAAGACCATCAACGGTTGGGTCGGCTACTGGGGCGTCGGCTTTCAGGGCGACGTGACGCTGCACAATGGCGACACTGTCACTCGTCAGTCGCAAAACGGCGGGACGGGCACGCCTTACACCCTTTTCCAAGCCGGCGGACGCTTGGTCAAGAATACGCGCAAGAGTCTGACGCTGGCGGACATCGCCGGCATCGAAATCGAATGGCACCCGCAAACCGGCAATAACACCTACCGCGTCTATTGGGACAAGACGGCGCAGAAGTTCTACAAATCGGCGCAAGCCCAGTCCTCGATGAACATGATGGGACCGCCCTCCTGGAGCGACATCTCGCCGGTGCAAGCGGTGACCGCGAACGATTTGCAGAATGAATTCAATTTCAACGCCTGGTCGCAAGCGCTCGGCGGACAGGTCGGCATTCCGCTGCGCAACGCGCAGAATCAAGTGGTGGCCTTTACCAACGCCAGCGCCGTGTCGGTGTTGGTGCAGTCGGTGCAATCACCGCGCGATGTGGTGCCAACCACCCTCAGCTGCTACGACAATTGCCCCGATGCAACCAAGCTGGCGATGAACGGCACCCACCAAAGCGGCGTGCGCGCCGACTACAGCTTTGACTCGACGACGATGCTGCTCAAAGAGGGGTCGACGGAAATCGTCTCGACCTCGTCGATAGGAAATGGCATGCAGACAGGCCCGCTGTTCGTACCAGACTCGACCAATCTGGCGCTGCTCAAGTGTGACTGGAACCCCGATCAGATCTGCACCTGGAAAGCCTGGCAGGTGCTCGACGTTTTCTACTCTTGGCAGAGCGGCGCCAACCAATGGAACCAGCTCACCCTGCTCAAAGACGGCAACGGAAAATTTGTCGTTTTTGATCCGCCGCTGCCGGTGGTCTTAAGTTATTCGAGTGAGGCGGTCCGTCTCTCTTCAAGTGAACTAGCAGGCAAACTGAGTTATCAGGCCGGCACCCGCTTTCAACTCGACTACATGGGATTCGGCAATCTCGGTGGCATTCCTGGCAAATGCTTCGATCCGCAGACCAACCAACTGACGCAATGCGGAATGAATGTGCGCTGGCTGCCCGAGTTCTCGATCAAAGACGGCACCCTATTGTCGCTCGCCACCAACGAGACGGTCAGATACTTGGCGCGCGGGCTTGGCAAAGAGCAGCGCATGACCAAAGTGGATGCGGCAAATTGCTCAAGCCTGACGCTGTCGAGTAACCTCACCTTACCGAGCAGCGACAACTATCTTGACCCCTCGTCGATCGGCGACGAACCTACTGTCATCGCCGCTCCGGCAGTGGTGGGCGGCGTGGTTCAGTAAAGCTCGACTCTCTCCCCTCCCCTCTGTACATTGCGACCATGTCGCCGTCTCTTCGCCCGCTTCCACATCGTCCCCATCCGTGGCATGGCCTTGACCCGGGTGAGAAATTTCCCGACGTCGTCACTGCTTACATCGAGATCGTGCCTACCGACGGGGTCAAGTACGAGATCGACAAACACTCGGGTTTTTTGAAAGTCGATCGTCCACAGCGCTTTTCCAATTTTTGTCCAACGCTCTATGGCTTCGTGCCGCGAACCTATTGCGGCGCTCTGGTCGCCGCCTGCCAGATCGACGGCGGCCCACAGGTCACGCGTGGCGATGGCGATCCACTCGACATTTGCGTGCTCAGCGATCGGCCGATAAACCGCGGCGACATTCTCATCGAGGCGCGCGTCATCGGCGGCCTACGCATGGTTGAAAACGAAGAGGCCGACGACAAGATCATCGGCGTGCTCTTAAACGATCCGACCTACGGCGGCTTCGACGAAATTTGGCAACTGCCGCGCCCGCTGGTCGATCGGTTGCGTCACTATTTTCTGACCTACAAGACGATTCCCGGTGATCAAAGATCAAAGATCACCGTCGATCCAATCTATGGCCGCTCAGAAGCGCACCGGATTTTGCACGCGGCACACCAAGACTATGCCGACAAATATTCTGTCTCCTAATTCGCTGTCACAAAAACGCGACGGATTTCGCAGCCATTCATTCACCATCGTCGCTTCACAAAAACTTCCGATGACCATCGATGCGTTTTTCGTCCCGCTGTCTGATCGTTCACTGGTGATCGCTATGAATTGCGCCGACAGCGATCGGGCTCGGATCGAACCTGCTTTTGATCTATTGGCGTCGACGCTAAAAGTGGGCCCCTAAAATTACTTCTTGTGCGCGGGCGGCGGAGTATGACCGGGCGGCGGCGGCGGAATATGGCCGGGCGGCGACGGATGCAGGCCACCGCGCGGCGGGATCGCGGGGCCACCCGGGCCATGCATGCCGCCGGGCGGACCGTGTCCCATGCCCATCATCGGCGGAGCGGGTGCGCCCTTTTTGATCTCGAGTAGCTCAATTTCAAAAGTCAGCGTCGCGCCACCGGGAATGCTCGGTGGGCGGCCCTGGTCGCCGTAGGCTATGGCCGACGGGCAAACGATGCGCGCCTTGCCACCAACTTTCATTTTTTGTAACGCTTCGGTCCAGCACTGAATCACGCCGTGCAGACCAAATTCGGCCGGCTGCTTGCGATCGACCGAGCTGTCAAACACCGTGCCGTCGGTGAGCGTACCGTGGTAGTGAACTTTAACCACATCATTGGCGGTCGGGCTGTCGCCATTGCCGGTGGTGAGCGATCGATAGATCAGCCCGGACGGAGTTTTTTCAGCGCCCGGCTCCTTCTCGGCTTTTTCAAGATACGGTTTGGCTTTGTTTTTTTCGCCCTCGGCGCGGGCCTGGCCGCGGGTTCGCGCCAAGCCGCCAATCTTGGGCCCCCACTCGGTCAGCTGCAGCTGCGGCTTGACCCCAAGCACATGATCGGTGAGGCCCTTTTTGACGATGTCGAGCTCGCTGTCGGTGAGGTGAAACACCGACAGATTTTGCCCGAGCATCAGTCCCACCGCATAGAGCGTCTTTTGCTCATCGTTTTTTAGATCGATCGGCTTTGATGAGGAGCCGCCCTTGCTGTCGCAAGAAAAAATGAATCCTACA
>JAHFDU010000234.1 GCA_023248835.1 Myxococcales bacterium
AAAATAGGGGTTTTGCAGGTTCGCCGCTTGTACCGCAGCGAGGCGCGCCTGTAACTCAGCCACTTCGGGAAACTGGGCGAACGAACTCTCCCGCGCCACGGTGGGCTGCAACGCGACCCGGGTTTGGAGCACCGGCTGGCCGACCGCCTGTCGCAATTGCAGCATCGTGGTGTGTGCGCCGACCGCGTCGTCCGCTGGCCGCAAGCCGGTACGCTGCTCGAGCGCCGTGATCAGTTCTTGTCGCATGAGCGAATCGAGCCCGACATCTCCGAGCGGGCGTCGCTCATCGAGCGCGACCGAGTCGCCCAGGCCCAAGATCTGTCGCACCACCTCTTCGATCGCATCGTGGCAGCGATCGGTGAATGCTGGACGGAGCGGAATCGCCTCATGGTGCAGCGTGGTGAGCTTCTGCTCTAGCCACAGCTGTTTACAGCGCTGGCGCTGCAGTTTCCCGCTCGAAGTCTTGGCAATGGTATTGGGCCCAAGCAGCACCACGTCGCTCAGCCTCAGTCCATGCTCCACCGCTGCAGCTCGCTGCATCACGCGCACCATCTCGCTGAACTCGCCTTCAGACGCATTGCCCTTGGTTTCGGCCGCTACCACCACGCCCTCTTGTCCCTCACGCTCAACCCCAAACGCCGCCACGCAGCCTTGCCGCAGCTGCGGGTGACACAGCTCGATCGAACGTTCAATGTCGTGCGGATAGAGCTTGCGGCCGCGCACCACAATGAGATCTTTGTAGCGACCGGTCACGTACAGTTGCGCTTGGAAGAAAAAGCCAAGATCGCCGGTGCGCAAAAAGGGTCCCTGGCCGTCTTCGGTGTAGGCGCCAAACCGGGCGCGCGTCTCCTCCTCAACCCCAAAGTAGCCGTGTGCCACGCTCTGCTGCGCCACCCAAATCTCTCCGCACACCGCTTGATCACACACCCGCAAGGTGTCGCGATCGACGATGAGCACGGTTTGGTTTTGCGCGGGGGTACCACAGCCGACCAGCGCCCGCGCATTCGGCCCGGCGGCGGTACGCACGGCACGGCCGCGCTCGAGCGCTGCTCGGTCAAAATGATCGATGACAGGACCGCGATCGGCGGGGCCGCCGGTGACAAACAGCGTCGCTTCGGCCAGGCCATAACTCGGAAAAAAGGCCTCGCGGCGAAAGCCGGCGGGAGCAAAATGGCTACTAAACCGCTCGATGGTCTCGGCCCGTACCGGCTCTGCGCCACTGACCGCGCGCGTCCAACTCGACAGATCGATCGTTTCACACTCTTTGGCCGAGATCTTTTTGACGCACAGATCGTAGCCAAAGTTGGGCGCCGCTCCAATGGTACCCTTTAGCTCGCTCATTTTTTGGAGCCAGCGCAGCGGCTTCTGCAAAAAATCGTGCGGCGACATCAGGTGGGCGGAAAATCCGTACCACAGCGGATAGAGGATGCTGCCCACCAGCCCCATGTCGTGGTACGGCGGCAGCCAGCTGACTCCCGATGGTGAACGCGGCCTCAGCGCAGCGTCGATGAGCGCAACATTTTTGCACAGGTTGCGATGGGTCAGGATCACGCCGCGCGGATCCGAAGTGGACCCCGAGGTGTACTGATAGAGAGCCACCGTCTGTGCGTCGATCGGTTGGGCGCGAAAATCGTCGCTGCGCTCGAGCGCAACCCGATCGGTCGCCAACCAGGGCGCATCGAGCGCGCTTTCCGCCAGCGTCATGCCTGAAGCCAGCGCGGCAAACTCTGCAGTGGACAAGATGATCTTGGCTTGCGACGTCTTGGCGATCGCGGACAGTCGCTGCAGCGAACCTTGGAAGCGATGCAAGTCGGGCGGATAGGCTGGCACCGCGATCACACCGGCATAGAGACAGCCGAACAGCGCTGCGATGTAGTCGAGGCCAGGCGGATGCAAGAGCAACGCCGGCTCACCGCGCAATTTTCGCTCGATCAACTCGGCGGCAATCGCGCGCGCACGGCGATCGAGCTCCCCGTAGGTGAGCGATTCCGATCGTTCGTCCCCAATGAGAAACGTGTACAGGCGATCATCGGGCCTCGCATCGGCGCGAGCACGCGCGATCTGCACAAAGGTAGCGGCGCTATTTTCCACCTTGTCCTCCTCTGACTAGGCTGCGCTTAACAAAAGGCCGTGATGCAGACCTAAGCGAGGATCGGAAAATATACGCTTGGAGGAAACGAATGTGCGTAAGCTAGGAACCTTTACTTTTTTGCGAATCGCAAACGACGGATAGTCGTACACCGTGATCTGATTGAGACCGCGCTGCGCACTGAACACCAGTTTGCCGTCTTTGGACACCTGGGTGGCATACGATCCGTCGACCACGGAAAAGCGACTCATCCGCAGTGCGGCGAAGATGTGCTGCGAATTCGAGAACCCCGAACCGCGCTGAAATACTTCGTAGCTGGTCTTGATGATTTGGCGCACCGCGCCCAGCTGCTCGCCGAAACTCGGCCGCTCGTCGATGATGCGATACTTGGCAAAGCCAGCCAGATCCACTCCCACCAGTGTGTGGCTGCCGGCGGCACCGAAAATCAGTTCATTCTGAGCGACGGTGATATCGGAGTTTAGATGCGCCGGTGTATCGCTGCTGACGCTCCAGTGGCGGAGCACCCGCGCCTCGGCAGCATCGATCTCGTAGGCATACTCGCGAAAGTAGGCGGCCGCAAATTGGTGGTAGTCGCGATAATCCTGCGGCAACACCCGATACGAAACCGGATAGAAACGATCCTGCACCGGATGCATACCGAGGTGCCAACAGGTGGTCGGCAGCTCGATGCGCCGCGCTTCGCCCTTCTGCACATCCCAAATGGCCACCTCGCGCGCCTCTCCCCGCGTCGGAGAGTCGATCGATCCGTAACAGACAAATCGCTTCGACGGACTCACTTTCAGACAGTGAGGAATCTTCACCTGATGCGGCGCCAACCTTTCCGGTTTGGACAGGCGATCGAGATGAAAGAGATACATGTGGCGGCCGATCGGCGCCAAAAATTCGCGCACCGACAGCCAAGCGATATGGGTGGTGGAATGAATGGTGTTGTCGGGATCCTCAAACGGCAGTGTCGACAGCCGATCGATCTCCTCGAGTGTATTGGGATCGTAAAAGACCAGCTGTTGGCTAAAGGTTCCGAGGCAACCAACGCTGCGATCGGGATTGATGCTGGTGGCGTGGCCTCCCGACGCGCCTTCAAAGTAGCGCGCCGAAAAGGTGTGCTGGTTGCCATCGAGCGAATAGCCAAAGCGCGCGACACCGGCTTGGCCCTCGATGCCGTTGAGCCCACTTCCATCGAGCGCGACGTAAAAAACGTAGGGAAAAGTATCCCCTACAGAACGTCGCACGCTATTTTGCGCGTTCGTTGTCATGGTGATGCACCACGCTTTAGGCGCCCACCGCCACCGCTCGAAACCGGCGGCAATCGAGGACCCGTTGCGCACTATATGCCGAGAAAGTTTACCGTGACAACAAAAAACGACACTGAAAGCAAGAAAACCACATTCGGGGGCGGGTTCTGTTAGTTGAATTAGGCGGTGATTTCTATCGGATCGGCATCGTCGGAGATGACTCCTTCGATGCACTGCACGACTTTTTCCGCAACCTGCTCAGGCGCAAGGGCAAAGCGCGCCGGCTGCTCGCGCTCACTGTACAACCTGCGAAGCAGTGCAGTCTCCACTGCGCCGGGACGGACATTAAATACCCGCAACGCCATCTCACCCCGCTCGGCGCGCATCGAGCGAGCGAAGCTCTCCAGCGCCGACTTGGACGCCGCGTAGGCAAGCAGATGAGCAAAGGGATCGCGAGCGGACAGCGAAGAGACATTGATGACGCACCCCTTTTTCGCACGCTGGAAATGGGGCCACACGCTGGCGATGAGATAGGCCGGGCCAAACACGTTGGTGGCAAATGTCTCCTGAACAAGCTGTTCGTCGGTCCGCTCAATCGCCTGCGACTTGGCAACACCGGCATTGTTGACCAGCACATCGACACCGCCAAAACGCTCAACCGTCGCCTCCACCATCCGGCGCGCGGTGGCAAACTGGCCGACATCGCCGGAGATCACCAGGGCAGAGTCGCCGCCGATCTCTTTTTTCACCTGCTCGAGCGTTGTTCTTGTTCGTCCCACCAAGGTCAGTCCGTAGCCGCGCGCTGCCAGCTCGAGCGCAATCGCTTTACCAATGCCCGTTCCCGCTCCCGTAATGATCGCCACTTGCGCCATGCCCTACCATAGCGGCACGGATCGTCTGGCAGCAAGTCTCGCCTGACCGCCCATCACTTCGATGAACGAAAACCTGGATCTTATCGATCACTTACGAGATAGGCGGTTCTAATAGTAGAAAAGCTCACGGTTCTCCTCGAGAGTTTGTTTGAGGACAAACAAAAGGAGGAACCGTGAGCCCAGAAAAGAGATACCCGTTTTTGGTTCCGTTGCTAAGTACGTTGAGCGACAAACGACATCGCACGGTGATGGGGCTGTTCATCGCCGCGATTGCGGTGACCGGACAGGCGCGATCAATCGCAATCGCCACAACAGTGGCGCGGTGGCTCGGCACGCGTCTGGATAGCGCGCTCAATCGATTTTACCGCCTGCTGAGAAATCATCGTGTCGAATATCTGGAATTCACGGCGCAATGGGCGCGACTGCTGGTGCGTGGACCAGGTCGACATTTGACCATCGCGATCGACTGGACAGAGTGGCACAGCGACCTGCGGCTTCTCGTCGCTGGTGTGGTGGTTGGCAAACGCGGCATTCCAACGCCGGCGCCAAGATCCGAAGAGCGCTTTTTTGTTCAACCAGCAAAAAAAAGCGATTGACAACTCGGGTGTGGGTCACGTTCGGGAACGCAAACCGACACAAAAATGGCGATCGGAGGGCGGTGGCTGGAAGATTTGAGCCATGACGAAGAAAAAACTGTTCAAGAAGGTGAAAGAGAAACGCGATCAAGGGCCGAATGCAGACGAACGTGAACGACTGTTTGAAGAGTGCGAAGAGACTGTTGAGCGCTTGCTGGAAAAGCAGATACGCGAAGGCGGCAGCTTCGCGAACTATGAAAAGGCAATCTTGGAAATTGTGCACGAAGTTGCTCGTCGAAAGCTGGAGAAAAAGCTGCAAGGAATGGCCGATCGCTATCCGGATCGGTTAGCAATCGAGCACAGCACGGATTGGCATGGGATCCGCGAAGAAGGGCCACGTGTCTACCGACGTCATGCGCCGGGTCGAGTGGCCTACCACAGCCTCGTCGGCAGACTATGGGTAAGCCGATACACCTATCGAGAATGCTCCCGCAATGGCGTGACCTATGTGCCATTAGAGCTGGACGCGATGCTAATGGAACACATGACTCCTGGGTTGGCCCGGGCCACGGCAATTGGGTACGCATATATGCCATCGCGCCAATATGCAGAGTTGATGCTTGCCAGCGGACTGAAGCCACCCTCACGTTCCACTTTGGATCGGACAGCACGCGATCTCGGCGCATATGCCGTCGCTGCGAATCAGGAAATCGAGCCTCTGGTGCGTTCCAATGAGCTCGTACACCTGGACGCTCGTTCGATCGCGTTAGGGCTGGATCGCACAGCAGTCCCGATGCGAGCTGGAGAATATGGTCAAGCGTGCTACGAGCGATCTGTGCGTCGAAGCCGACCCAAAACTCGCTCGAGGGTGCGCGGAGCAGTGGAGTGGCGAATGGACTATGTGGGAACGGTCAGCGTGTTGGATAGTGCAGGCAAGGCACTGACTACGCGGACCTATCGGTTAGCAGGCGAAGCTGAACCGGCAGTGATCGTCGAGCGAATGGTAGCCGACCTACAACACTATCTGGGACAACGTCCGCTGCCGGTGGTTGTGGTGCAAGATGGCGCTCGCGAGCTATGGAAAGTGATAGGCGAGGCACTCAACAGAGAGCCCTTGGTTGGCGCGTGGACAGAAGTGTTAGATTGGTTTCATCTCGATGAGAGGCTTGGCAAATGTTTGGACCTGAGCACGTTGCCGATAAATCGGCGCGAACCACAACGCAAGCGATGGCACGCAAAACTGGTGGAAACGGATGACGGCATACGCGACGTGATTCGCTCACTGCAGCGAAAAGCGCATGCTGTCGTGCCGGAAACAGCTATCGAGCTCAGACAACACATCGACTATTTCAAACGAAATAAACGGCGAGCTTGCTATCATTCGTACAAGGCTCGTGGATTGCCGATTGGCAGTGGCATCACCGAGGGCGCGTGTAAATCAGTCGTAGGTGCGCGCGCGAAACGATCAGGTCAGCGCTGGTCACAACGAGGACTGACAGCTGCGCTTCATCTCCGTGCCGTACATCAAAGCGATCGTTTCGATGCTTTTTGGTCTTTTTTCAGTCGGCGGTACCAAGCGAAAAACATCGTGCAACTTGGTCTCTGAGCTTGACCCACACCCGACAATT
>JAHFDU010000235.1 GCA_023248835.1 Myxococcales bacterium
TGCTTGAGCGCGGCGCCAGACCACTCTCCAGAGACAGCGTTGTGCCCCACCAACCGCTTCAGCTCGTGATGCAGCAGCATCGATTCAACCTCATAGGCGGCGACAAAACGGCGAGGATTCGGATTGTCGGTCGGGCGCATATCGAATGGATGTCCAAGCCCAGGAAACTGCGGGTGATCGACGAGTAGAAACATCGACGTATGGAGTAGCCGATGGTAGGCGGAATTCTGTTCCGACTTCGATCGCGCCTCGACACCAACCGGAGTCTCTGAGAGAGCGTCGCGATCATACTCACCCGAAGTGTCGGCCACCAGTCGATCGCCAACAAAACGTGACAGCACCAACTGTCTGAAGTAGAGCGTATCTCCGTCGGGCACGTCGTCATGAAACACCGCCAATGCCACCGGGTCGGGCGGCCGTTGCGCAGACGAGGACGACGAATTCGAAGAGGAGTTGCCAGAGGATCCGGAAGACGAGCCCGAAGAATTATCCTTACCGTCACCGCCGCCGTTCTTTCCTTGACCCTTGCCGCCTTGGCCGTTCTGTTGGTCGCCCTTGTCGCCCTTTTCACCGTTGGTAAGCCCGAGGCCGTTGGTGTCCACTTCCGGGCGGATGTGACCCGAGCCAAAAAGCAAAAAGCCGGCGAGGCAAAGCAGTGCTAGCAGAGCATAGGTCGACAACAATTTTCTCGCCCGACTCATGCGCGTCAGCAGCAGCACCGCCAGAAAAACGCCGCCGGTACCCAATGCGATCAAAAGTGTCTCGGGATCCATCCCGCGCGACCAGGCCCAATCACTCAAGAAACGCGGCTGGTGGATATTTTGGTGGCGATGGGCGGCAAAGCTGTGCGCTAAAATCGCCATCACTACAAGCAGTTCGAAGAGCGCAAAGCCGCGCTTGCTCTCCGAGAGCGATCGCAGTGCTAGAACGACGCCAAACGCTGCGGTCCCGATCAAGAGCATCTGTCCCAAAACCAAAGTCGCCGTCGCGTCTAAAATCGCCAAGCTCACTACCAGCCGCGCTGCGAAGTGACCGATAAGAACCGTGACCAACGCCAGCATCACTGCTACAGACAGACGCACGCCGCGAGCACGCAGTGTTCGCGCCAGAACAAATCCGGCCACCAAGCCGATCATCCCCGACGCGATTCCGCTCGCGGTGGCTAGCGGAACCAAAAAAAACAGCGCAGCCGCGATCGACAGCAGCATCTTGGCCACAAATAGCGGAGCCGTTTCGCGCGCGCTCATGCCATCTCTCCGAGCTCGCGATGAATCACTTGCACTTTCATTCCGCACTGCCGCAGCTCCAACGTGAGTCGGGCAAGTCCATCCCAGTCGGTCGACGCGCCGTCCTTGCGAAACAGCATCTGCTTGAACTTTCGCTCGCCCTGCGGCAGGGCTCCGCTGACGCCAATCACGATCGTCGCCGGCACTGCGAGTCGAGAAGAAAATATTTCGACGCGAGAGCGCCAAGGACCATCGACCGGCGGCACAAAGATCAAACAAGACGAGACGCGATGGCTGCTCGCCAAGACATCGAGTGAACTTGCCTCTAGGCCCCGCTCTTTAGCCTTCACCGAATCGATGATCTGATCGATCGCCTCTCGCGGATCGCCGGTGGGTCGCTTGGCACCATCGGCACAAAACACAAATCCACTGCCGAACAGTCGCTTTTCCAAATAGAGCCGGGCGGCACTGCAGCTGTCTTCATCCGACTCGCCCGCGATCAAACAGGCGGAATTGATGGACGGATAGGCGAGCGCGCGCTCCGGCATGCGCACCAACAAACGACGGGTGCGCGCAAAAGTTTTCCACAGCACGTGATGCAGCGGGTCGCCCGGTCCGTAGGCGCGCATCTCCACCAAATCTCCCTCGGGCTCCCCCGCCGGATGGGAAAACAGGTCACCCTGCGCTTGACTCACTGGCAGCGGAGCAGATGCACTCGCCAAGGCAGGCACGATTCTGAGCGCCGTATTCCAAGTCACCGAGAAAGAGATCGCCGCCAGTCCAAACACGTCGGCCACCGAAAAGCAGCGCACCACCTTTACCGCTCGCGCTCGCTTTCGCGGCGTGACTCGCTCGCAGCACCACGGCCCCGACGAAACCAACTCCACTTGTACACTCGCGGGCTGGTCCCATAGGAGATCGACTTCGATGAGCGGCAACGAGCGCAAGCGCGGCAAACGAAACGAAGTATCGGTCGAGCTCTCCGCCTCCAAAGTTTCGGGAAGACCGCTCGGCAAGCGGCGCAGCTGTCGCCACAGCAGCGCGGTCGTCAGCACGACAAACAACGTGCAGGCGGCAAGCAGGCCGAGCGCCAACAGCGCCGCCGCATAGAGCAGGTAGTCGCTGTTCGACTTGGCGAAGGCCAACGCGACAAAGGCGCTGCCAAGACCCAGCACCAGACCCGGCAGGGTGACCGGAATGACTCGGCCGACGCGCCAGATTCGCCGCCCGATTCTCGCCTTCCATTGCGCCAAGGCCAGAATCTTGCCATTGAGCGAACCGCTACGCTATCTTCCATCAGTCACGCTGACTTTATCGATGCGGCTCGTTCACGCCGAGAAAGCCGTGCGACAATCTGCACCAGCACGAATCAGCTATCGGAAACCATACCGATGCTGTATACCGCCGCGGTATGACAGAAAACATTTCTTTGCTGCTCACAGGATTGTTCCTTTTCGGCGCTTGCGACAAGCTGAAGCGCGGCGGACTGGGTGATCACCCGGTCGATGCCGGCGGCCAGATCGCCTGCGACGATGGTGCGGCCACGTGCTCGTCGGGGTGGCGCTGTCTACAAGGAAATTGCGTTGAAGACAGCGGCCCTTGTCACCGCAACAACGAATGCGAAAATGACAGCTACTGCTACTGCGCTCCCGGCGCCGCTAACTGCCTCGGTGGCTTCTGCATTCCATACGGAACTGGTCCGGGCCGGCCGACCTTCGATCCTGGTTGCAACTCGGCTGACCCTGCGTTCCCGACGAGTGAGTTCATGCCGCCAGTGATCAGCTGTCAGTGGCTGGCACCAGGAGGCGCTATTGTTACAGTGCCGCTGGTGATCGATCTCGACGGCGATGGCAAATCGGAAGTGGTGTTTTTTGAGACTGTTAGAGAGAGCGCATTGCACGACGTTTTTCACGCCATTCACAGCGACTGCAGCGAGTACTTCAGCATACAGCTAAGTGGAAATTTGAATTTTGCCAATCATTCTCTCGCTGCCGCCGATCTCGACGGTGACGGTGTTCCCGAACTCATCGCGCTGCTCGGCAACGAACCAGGCCACCCAACCATTTCGACCTTCGTGACGGTGTTCGACAACCATGGCAAACAATTGGCCCAGGCGGACTCGCCGTATTTTGTCGATTTCGATGGCGCTGACGCGTCGGCCCCCGCGGTCGCCGACATCGACGGGGATGGCGTGCCAGAGATTGTGGCCTCAGCGCAAGTGCTGCGCTACAAGAAGGGTCAGGGACATCTGCAACAGCTTTGGAATAACCCGCCGAGGTCTAACCAATTTTTCCCCTCCTGGGGCGAGACTATGTCGCTGTTCGCCGATCTGGATGGCGATGGAAAACAGGAAGTGGTCACTGGGAAAATGGTCTACGACGGACTGACCGGCGCCGACAAGACGCCCAGTGAGCTGCACATCGGTGGCGTCTCCGTCCTTCCCCAGGTTGCCGATTTCAACGGCGACAGCAAGCCCGACATCTTGCTGGTAGGCTTATCTGGTGATGAACTGCACGTGAAGATCGTCGACTACACCAACAACAAAGTCATTTTTGGCCAATACACTCAGAGCGTTACATACCCCAGCCCGGCTGTCGTCGCCGATTTTGACAGCGATGGGGTACCTGATTTTGGTCTGTCTACTGCGGAATTCTTCTTCGCATATTCGCTCAAGTGTATTGCGAGCAACAAGCCGGCCGACTGTCTCGGTAGCGTTCCGGGCGTCTTATGGCAGCGCGACACTGGCGCCCTCGTTCTCGGCGGTCCGTCGGCGTTCGATTTCAACGGCGACGGTCAGGTGGAGTTGGTCGAACACGACCGATGTTGGCTGCGAGCGATGAATGGGGCGGACGGGAAAACGGTGTTTGCATCGCCGCTTGGGGGTACCGGCGCGATACCGGTCGTGGCTGATGTTGACAACGATGGCCACGCCGATCTTGTTGTGGCAGGGGGCGGCTCACGCACCTTAGCTGGTGCTCCAGACCCAGTCCCTTGCCCTGCCGAAGTGCCGGGCGGCTCGCTGTCAAACGCCAGGTCTCCGACGGGCGTTTTCATTCTCAAAGACCCGCTCAATCGGTGGATGCCAGCTCGATCGATTTGGAATCAGCACACCTATCACGTCACCAACATCAACGACGATGGCACCGTGCCTAAGCGGGAGACGCCCAATTGGTCGAGCTCCAACAATTTTCGCCAGCAGAGCGGCGGAACTGTTGCGATGGGGAAAGCCGATTTTACCGCTCGAACCGCTGCAGTTCCGACCGATCCCGATAGCACGTGCACGCAGGACGCCGGTTTGCGCGCCGAGCTATGCAACCGAGGCGGTGTGGCCAGCGCCGCAGGCGTGGCAGGCACATTTTACGATGGCGATCCGAGGATCGCGGGGAGTCACGTTCTCTGTTCAGCGAACACCACCAAGGTGCTTTCTTCAGGTGAGTGCGAGGAGATTTCGTGTCAGTGGATAAACCCTTCGCAGAGTTCGATCCCTGTGTGGTTCCGCGCCAACGACCGCGGTGACGGAACAAGCGTGCCGGCGGAATGTGACAGCGAAAATAATTTATTGATCGAGACGATTCTGCCCTGCGTCACCCGTGGCCCCGGATAACAATCTCATGAGCAAAGTCATAGGTTGCACCCCGTCTACACCAAATTCAGCTCGCGGCAGAATTGCTCGAACGGCAAGATGCGTCCCTGCTCCGGCGCGCCGTCGATACGTTGCCCGAGGTGAACTTGGTAAAAACGCGGGATGGGCGTGCGAGCGCGAAAGTAAGAAATCGCAGGGGACAATGCGCGATCGCCGCTTTTGCATTCAACCGCGAATTGCGGACGCCCGTCTTTGAGCACGACAAAATCAATTTCGCGCTTGTCGGTGTCGCGCACGAACCGCAGCTCCATGCGAAACCCTTCGGTGTCCCTTTGAAAATGGCAATATTTGAGCAGATGCGAAGCGACAAGATTTTCGAATCGCGCGCCACCTTCGGGCGCCTGCGACCAGTCCCAGAAATAGAGTTTTTGCTCCTTCTTGACCGCCCGAATACGCGCGCTGCCAAAGGGAGGAATGCGAAAACAGACATACAGATTCTCGAGAATGACGATCCAGCGCTCCACCGATTCATGCGCGACAGCGAGCAGTTCGCGCAAACTTTTTACCGACAGCGGGCTGCCGACGCGCTCTGGCAAGGCGGAGAGCAAGAGCTCAATCAGACTGATCTCGCGCACGTGCTCAAGATCGCGCAAGTCTTCGTATACGACTCGCTCGAGCCGCTCCGCTTGCCAACGACGCCAAAAACGCTCCTCGCCGCGAAAAAGCGGCTCCGGAAATCCTCCGAATTTTAGCAGTTGGTAAAGGCCCTTCTTGCCGCCACCGAGCTCAGATAGTGTGAACGGATGCAGACGGTAGTAGTGGTAACGGCCCTGCAGCGAATCGCCTCCTTTGCGATAATGATCGAGCCGCGCCGACCCGGTGACGAGAAACTGGCGCCTGGCTTTTTCGGTGTCGTAGAAGCCCTTGAGCAGGTTGCGCCAACGCGCAAACTTGTGGATCTCATCGAACACCAGCAACGGTCCATCGGGGAGCTCGCCACGAAGCAGCGACGGCCGATTTTTCACCGCGTCCCAGTTGATGTAAGCCGGGTTGTCTGCGCCGGGTGGCTTGAGGAACGAAATTGCCAATGTGGTCTTGCCAACTTGGCGCGGTCCGCCAATGAACACCATTTTGTGTTCGTCGAGATCGCCGGCAATTGCGGACGTCAGGTAGCGCGCATCATCCATTAGTAAACTCGAGTATACACGACTTTATTCATGAGTAAAGTAACACGATGGCGACGTTACTAACAGGCATCAATACCATACAAAAGCATCGCTTGACAGCGTCGGTAGGGCTGTGCGACGAAGCGCCAACTAGCAGTTAGGAATTGTAGTTTGACCACTTGCACTATGCGATTCGTGCTCTTTTCTGCAGTCATGATTGGCGGCATGGCGCCAGCATTGGCCGAATCTGCGGTTCAATTTCGTTACACGTTTCCTGAAGAGGCGCACTGTCCCGACGAAGAGACGGTGCACAGCGCGGTCGCGGCCCGCCTTGGGCGCGACCCCTTTTCGCCGAGTGGCGAGCGGATACTGACCGCGAAAATCGATCGTTTTGGCGGCAACCTGCGCGCTCGTATTGAGC
>JAHFDU010000002.1 GCA_023248835.1 Myxococcales bacterium
TCAGAAATCCGGGGTAGCCGTAATGGCCGGACACTTCTAATCGAACCTCTTTCGGCAGCGCCGCTTCGGCGTAGAGCGAAATATCGTACAGCCGCAATTCGACTTCGCCATGGTAACCGGTCTGCCGCGCCGGACGCGTCTCGGCGTCGACAATACCGCCGGCGTAGCGGCCGAACGATGCATCGTAGCTGCCGGGATAGAAGTCGAGACGGTCAATCAGGCGGCCATGCACCACGCCGCCGCCGACCAAAAAATGAAACAGCTGCGGCACGCGCATACCGTCGAGGAAAAAGCCGTTCATCCCCGGCGTCGCGCCGCGGATCACAAAATAGGGCAAAAGCGGAATCGGCGTGGCAACCCCGGGCAGCGTGCCAACGATGCGAAACGGATCTCCGAGTGAGCCGGGCAATTGACGCAGCTCCTCTTCGCGCAGCGTCAGGTGTGGAGAGGTGTGGCGCTCGGCTCGCACCGTCGACTCATAGCGGTGGTGGGTGGCAAGCGGCAGCAATCGAACTTCGATGGCGCGCTCCTCGCCCGGCTTGAGTGTTTCGGTCCTGCGCAATGGCTCATGGCTGTCGCTGATAACCACGATCTCAGCCTGACCGGCATGGAGCTCGAGGCGAAAACGGCCCCCAGCATCGGTCGTGGTCTCTTCGCCGGTCGAAGCGATGATGCGAACGTCTGCAAGAGCGTTGATGCTGCCGCGCTCAAACACCCGGCCGCGCAAAACTGCCGTGTTCTCTTCTCCGACGACAACACGTGCGGCGGCACAAAACACAACAAATAGAAGGAGCGCCGAGAACAGAAATTGCCTAGCAGGCCAATTCATACTCGTTCACGCTCCCCCTGTCCGCGCATCCTGAGCGGAGCGCAGCGAAGTCGAAGGGCGAAATAACGAAGTCTGCCCTTCGACAAGCTCAGGGCGAGCGGGCTGTAGCGGGCGTGAACGCTTACCAGAAATTTCCCCGCCATGCTAATTTTGCGAAGGAACGCGCGGGCCATGCGCCTTGGAAAATTCTAGCGCTTCGGGGTATCCCGCATCGGCGTGACGCAACACGCCCATCGCTGGGTCGGTGGTGAGCACGCGCTCAAGCCGCCGCGCCGCAGCGTCAGTGCCGTCGGCGACCACCACCATGCCGGCGTGCTGCGAATAGCCAATGCCGACGCCGCCACCATGGTGCACGCTCACCCAGGTGGCGCCAGCAGCGCAATTGATAAGCGCATTCAAAAACACCCAGTCGCTCACCGCGTCCGATCCGTCGCGCATCGCTTCAGTCTCGCGATTGGGTGACGCAACCGATCCGGAATCGAGATGATCGCGGCCGATCACAATCGGCGCTTTGACCTTGCCTGCGCGCACAAGTTCATTAAACGCGAGACCTGCGCGTGCGCGTTCGCCGTAGCCGAGCCAGCAGATACGCGCCGGCAGTCCTTGGAACTGAACACGTTGCTGGGCGAGATCGAGCCAGCGATGAAGATGCGCATTTTCAGGAAAAAGATTTTTCACCGTCGCGTCGGTGACTGCGATGTCACTCGGATCGCCCGACAGCGCCACCCAGCGAAACGGACCTTTGCCCTCACAAAACAGTGGTCGAATGTAGGCGGGAACAAAACCGGGAATTTCAGCAAATCCGTCGACGCCCGCAAGTTTGGCTTGACCGCGCAAATTGTTGCCGTAATCGAAAACGTGCGCGCCCGCACGACGAAAATCGAGCAGCGCGGTGACATGTTCGGCCATCGACTGACGCGACAGTGCAATGTAGCGCTCGGGATCACTCCTCCGCAGCTCAGCCGCCTGCGCAAGTTCGTAGCCCGCAGGAATGTAACCGACCAGCGGATCGTGCGCCGACGTTTGATCGGTCACCAAATCGGGACGCAAGTTGCGCTTCAGCATTTCCGGCAAGACGCGAGCGCAGTTGCCCTCGAGACCGACTGAAAGCGCCCTGCCCTCCCGGCGCGCCTCTTCGCAAAGAGCGATGGCGTGATCGAGATTTTCCGCTTGGACATCGAGATAGCGCGTCTCCATTCGACGCCGAATGCGGCTCGGATCGACATCGATGCCGAGGAACACGCCGCCGTTCATGGTCACTGCGAGTGGCTGCGCGCCGCCCATGCCGCCAAGACCGCCCGACACCACCCATTTTCCTTTCAGCGTCGCGTCGGCGCCATAGTGCACGCGCGCGGCCGAGGCGAAAGTCTCGTAGGTTCCCTGCAAAATACCTTGCGTGCCGATGTAAATCCACGAGCCCGCCGTCATCTGTCCGTACATCATCAAGCCCGCTGCCTCGAGCTGCCAAAACTTCTCCCACGTCGCCCAGTGAGGCACCAAGTTGGAATTGGCAATCAGCACCCGCGGCGCATCTGCATGCGTGCGCAAAACGCCGACCGCTTTTCCCGACTGCACCAGCAGTGTTTGATCGTCCTCGAGCTCCACCAGTTCGCGCACGATGACGTCGAACGCTTGCCAACTTCGCGCTGCCCGCCCGGTGCCACCGTACACCACCAAGTCCTCGGGGCGTTCGGCGACTTCCGGATCGAGATTGTTCATCAGCATGCGCAGTGCCGCCTCTTGCGGCCAGCCTTTGCAGCGAAGCGTGGTGCCGCGCGGGGCACGGACAATGCGTGACGTCGACATCAAACGCGATACTAGATCACATTCCACTCTTTTTTGCGCACTTGCTCTTGCCGGGTTGTTGCAGTAACAGTCGACGCACCGAAAAAGGGAGAACCCAATGCCTGGCAACCTGATTTTGTTGTTGATTCCGTTTGGGCTGGTGCTGTTCTTTGTCCTGCTCAGTCGCTGGGTGGTCAACGTCGGGCCAACCCAGATCGCGATGGCCGAGCGGCGTTTTATGGGCGCGCGATTGCCGACGGGGCGAGTGTTTGCCGCCGACGGTGAGATCGGCATTCAGGCGCAGTACTTGGCGCCCGGCCTTCATTTTGTTCCGTGGCCGATTATGCGGGTGGTCGCCAAAGTTCCTTTTGTGACCATCGGCGCCGACGAGCTCGGCGTCATCACCGCCGCTGACGGAGAGCCGATGCCGTCGGGCCGCGTGTTCGCCGAGGACAAAGCCGGCGAGCAACACGACAACTTTCAGAATCCGGTCGGTTTTCTGCAAGGCGGCGGCGTGCGCGGCAAGCAGCTGCGCTTTTTGACCAACGGCACCTACAAGATTCATCCCTACATTTTCAAAGTCGATCAGATCAAAAAGATCCGCATTCCTGAAGGCGCCATCGGTCTCATCACTGCCGCCGACGGTGGCACGCTCGATCAGGGGCAGATCATTGGCAAGCGGGTCGAGGGCCACGACAACTTTCAAAAAGCCGAGGTGTTCTTGCAGCGCGGCGGCCAGAAAGGTCCGCAGATCGATTTCTTGCGGCCCGGTACCTACAACGTCAATACATCGATGTTTCAAGTCGCGGTGGCGCCAGCGGTGCAGATTGGCGAGAACGAACTCGGCATCGTCGAAGCCCGTTCGGGCGACCCGATGGGGATGGGCGACGTGGTGGCCGAGACGCCCGACATGGGACTGCACGCCAGCTACCAGGACGGCCAAATGTTTTTGAACAGCAAGGGTCAGCGCGGCCCGCAAGAGTCGGTGCTGCGGCCAGGCACCTACTACGTCAACCCCTATCTGTTTGTGGTGAACACCAAACCGCAGACGGTGATTCCGCAAGGACAGGTCGGCGTGCTGATCTCGAACATCGGCAAAGATCCAGCCGAGCTGCTCGCCGACACCGTGCGTCCCGGCGCCAAACCGGTGTCTGCCAGCGCCAAGGATCCGGAAGATTCGCGTCTTGACGCTGGCGTGCGGCAGCGCCACGTGGTGCCGAAGGGTTATCGCGGCATTCAGCAAGACGTACTCGGCCCCGGCGTCTACCCGATCAACCCGCTCGCCTACAAAGTGGTGCCGATTCCGACGACAACGCGCTCGGTCGAATGGTCTGCCGATCAGAACAACAAAGACTTCAATCCGTTTGAGGTGGTGTCGAACGACGGTTTCACGATGAAGGTGGAGATTCGCTTGCAGTATCGAATTCTGCCCGAGAACGCGCCCTATCTCGTGCAAAAACTCGGTTCGGTCGAAGAGCTCGAGAAGAATGTGATCCATCCGCAGATCGACGGAATTTTTCGCGCCCAGGTTTCCAAGGCACCGGCGCTCAACTACCAACAGAATCGTGCGCTCGAGCAGAGCGAAGCCGAGGCGGTGGTGCGCGCCGACATGGCGCAATACAAGGTCGAAGTGGTCTCGGTGATGATTTGCAATATTGTGCTCCCCGAAGCGCTGATGCACACCACCCAAGAGCGCAATTTGGCCGAGCAGAAAAAAGCCATGTTTGATGCGCAGCGCGCCGCAGAGCAGCAGCGCATTGCGCTTGAGCAGACCAAAGCGGAGGCCGATCAGCAAGTGGCGATGAAGAAGGCCGAGGTCGGTATTCAGATTGCGAAAAACGAAGCGGTGCAGGCGCAAGAGCGCGCCAAGGGCGAAGCCGCGGCAGTCAAGACCCGCGCCGAAGCCGAGGCCGAGCGCATTCGTCGCACCGGGGATGCCGAAGCCGCGGTCATTCAGTCGAAAGGCAACGCCCAGGCCGAGGCCTATCAAAAACAGGTTTCCGCTCTCACCCCTCAGGGCGTGACTGCTGTCGAAGTCACCAAACTTCTCACTGCCGCCGGCACCAAAATCACGCCCGACTTTTTGGTCAACGGCGGTGGCAGCGGAGGCGGTGGCAGCGACGGCCTGGTCTCGTTGCTGCTGGCCACCACTCTAAAATCGCAGATGACTCAAGCGCCTCCGACCTCGACCAAGACCTAACACACGGTAACGCCATCGCCGCGCTCTTATAACAACTCCGAGCTTAGGAGAACCACTGAGCACGGCGACTATACAAGGGGGCAAGCGAGGAAAAAGCCCTTCGCCGCACGCAGTTCCGCAGGCCGTCCGCGGCCGAGGATGTCTGAGTACGACGAAGGGCTTTTCCGAGTGGTCGGGGCGAGAGGATTTGAACCTCCGACACCCAGTCCCCCAGACTGGTGCGCTAACCAGGCTGCGCCACGCCCCGAAGAAAACAGGCTTGTCTATCACGCCTGCTCGTCGTCGTCGATGATCTTTTCGAGCTCGTCGAGCGCACTCAGGATCCTGGCGGTCGCGGTCGTCGGCCCAGCGCCACCTTCGCGCAGTTTGCGCTTGGCTCCCTCGATGCGATAACCCTGATCGTAGAGTAGCTGCTTGACTTGCAGAACGATCTCGACGTCGCGTCGTCGGTAGAGCCGCTGCCCGGAGCTGGTTTTCTGCGGCCGAATTCCGGAGAACTCGCCCTCCCAGTAGCGTAGCACATGCGGCTCGACGCCGGACAGCGCAGCCACTTCGCCGATCTTGAAATAGGGTTTGTCGGGAATCGCAGACAATTACGTGTTGAGAACGTCCTTGAGCACCTGACTGGGGCGGAAGGTGAGCACGCGACGGGCGCTGATGACGATGCCCTGGCCGGTCTGAGGATTGCGGCCGACGCGCGAGTGTTTCTCGCGTACGATGAAGTTGCCAAAGCCGGAGATCTTGATCTTCTCGCCGCGCTCGAGCGTCTCTTTCATGGTGTTAAACACCGCTTCGACGATGTCGGCCGCCTCTTTTTTCGAAAAACCGCCGATCTTTTCATAGACGTTTTCGACGATGTCCGCCTTGGTCATGGTCGCATTTTTGCTCTCAGCCGACATGGGCTCCCCGTTTGCCAGTTGCTAGGACGACATTGATACTGTCGTAGCCGGTTGCAAGTCAAGCCCGCGGCCGTTCGCGGCCGTCACTTCCAACTTTACGTTCCGCAAGTTCTACTGATAAGATAAAAAACCCATGCCCCGTGACATACCGATCGGCAACGACCGCTTGCTGGTGATGTTTGACGAACACTATCGCATCCGCGACTTCTATTACCCCAACGTTGGGAAGGAGAATCACGCCGGCGGTTTTCCCTTCCGCTTTGGCGTGTACGTCGACGGGCGGATCAGTTGGGTCAAGCGCGACGAGGGCTGGCGACTTGACCTCAAGTACGAGCCGGAGACGACGGTCACCGACGTGCGCGGTCGCAACGATGCGATCGGACTCGCGCTACGCGGCACCGACTGCGTTGATTTTCACGAGACGCTGGTGTTGCGCAAAATCGTCGTCGAGAACCTGCGCAACGAGCCGCGCCACGTGCGGCTTTTTTTTCACCACGATTTCCGTATTTCAGAAAGCGACGTTGGCGACACCGCTGCCTACGATCCGACGACCAAAACGCTCACCCACTATAAAGGCTATCGCTATTTTCTCATCAACACGATGGTCGATGGCCAGGCTGGGGTTGAAGCGTTTGCAATCGGACAGAAGGGCGCCGGCCGCGACGGCACCTGGAAGGACGCCGAAGACGATGGCCTGCTCGGCATGAATCCGATCGCGCAGGGCGCGGTCGATTCGACCATTGGCGTGTCACTCGAAATCGGCGCGCGCGCCACCAAGACGGTCTACTACTGGGTTGCCTGCGCCAAGGTTTGGCAGGGCAGCTGGGACGGCGCCAAAGAGCTCAATGAAAAAGTGGTGCGACGCGGCCCGGAGTTCTTCATCGCGCGCACCCGTGGCTATTGGAAATTGTGGGTGAACAAAGAGCCGACTGAATTCTTCGGTCTGCCGGCGCCGCTAATCGATCTGTACAAGCGCTCGTTGCTCATCGTTCGTACTCAGATCGACGAGGGCGGTGGAATTTTGGCCGCTAATGACTCGGACATTATGCAGTTTGCACGCGATACGTATTCTTATGTGTGGCCGCGCGATGGCGCACTGGTGTCGCATGCGCTCGACATGGCGGGTTATCGCGAGACCACGCTCAAATTTTTTCAGTTCTGCTCCGACGTCCTGACCTCGGGCGGGTTCTTGCTGCACAAATACAATCCCGATCGCTCGCTGGCGTCATCGTGGCATCCCTGGGTCGCGGCGCCGATGATCAAGAGCGGCGAGCCACCGCTTGGGCGAGAACAGCTGCCAATTCAGGAGGACGAAACCGCGCTGGTGATTTGGGCGCTGTGGCGCCATTTTCAGCGCTACCGAGACATCGATGCGATAAAGCCGATCTACGGGCGGCTGGTGCGCAAAGCGGCCGATTTCATGTTGGCCTACCGCGATCCGCGCACGCGACTGCCGGCACCGTCGTACGATTTGTGGGAGGAGCGTCGCGGCATTTTGACCTTTACCTGCTCTGCCGTGTATGGCGGCTTGGCGGCGGCGGCGGAATTTGCCCACGCGTTTGGTGATACCAGTCACGCCGAGTCTTACATGAACGGCGCCGACGAGATTCGAGCGGCAATGGACAAACATCTCTGGCGCCCTGAACTCAATCGTTTTGCGCGCATGATTGAGGTGCGCGACGACGGATCGATTGTGGTGGACGAAACCATAGACGCCTCGCTCTACGGAACGTTTGCGTTTGGCGCTTATGCCGCCGACGATCCAAAGGTCGAAGCCACCATGCGCGCGGTACGCGATCGACTGTGGTGCAAAACCGATGTCGGGGGCGTCGCTCGCTACGAGAACGACTACTATCACGCAGTCAGCGACGACAAGAAAAACGTGCCGGGCAATCCCTGGTTCATTTGCACGATGTGGCTGGCGCTGCATGTTATAGCCAAGGCCAAGACGGTCGAGGATCTCGGCGAGGCGGTGAAAATTCTCGAGTGGGTCAATTCGCGAAAATTACCGTCGGGCGTGCTGGCCGAGCAGGTGCATCCTTACACCAATGCACCGCTGTCGGTGTCGCCGTTGACCTGGAGTCACGCCACTGTTGTCGACGTGGTTCAGTCCTACTTGGAAAAACGCGAGGCGGTCGAGCGCTGTCCGACTTGCGGCGGACCGAAGAAGCGCAAACTCGAAGGTTACGAGCGCATCGATCCCGACCTTCATGTGCATGAAGACCCCAAATAGAGGGAAAACATGAGTGATCCCGTCGAGAACCCCCTGCGCGAGGGACTGGCGCGCGAGCGTGTGCCGCAGCCATGCACGATGATCATTTTTGGCGCGTCGGGCGATTTGACCAAGCGCAAGCTGGTGCCGGCGCTCTATTCACTCGGCCGCGATCGACTGCTGCCCTCGGCATTCAGCGTCATCGGCGTCGCCAGGCGCGACATTGGCGATGAAGCCTTTCGCCAGAGCATGCGCGAGTCGTGCGACAAGTTCGCGCGCCGTCGTCCCGTCGAGGAGGCGCTGTGGAAGACTTTTTCGGACGGGCTGTTTTACTGCAACGGCACCTTCGAATCGCCCGACACCTATACAAAATTGAAAAAACAGCTCGACGAGCTCGACGAGAAACGGGGCACTCGCGGCAATCGGGTTTTCTATTTGTCGACGCCGCCCAATGAATATCCGGCGATCATCTCGATGCTTGGTCAGGCGGGACTGATCAACCGCGACGGCGATACGCCGTTTACGCGCGTGATCGTGGAAAAGCCGTTTGGCCGCGATCTGCAGAGCGCGCGCTCTCTTAACCGCACCGTGCATGATTCACTGCGAGAGAATCAGACCTATCGCATCGACCATTACCTCGGTAAGGAAACGGTGCAGAACATCTTGGTATTCCGCTTTGCCAACGGCATCTGGGAGCCGCTGTGGAATTCGAAATATGTCGATCACGTGCAACTTACTGTCGCTGAAGCGATCGGCGTCGAAGGGCGCGGTGGCTATTTTGAGAGCGCTGGCATCGTCCGCGACATGGTGCAGAACCACATGTTCCAGTTTTTTTGTTTGATGGCGATGGAGCCGCCGGTGGCGTTCGAAGCCGAGGCGGTGCGCGACGAAAAACTCAAAGTGTTGCGGGCGTTGCGCCTGTTGCCAAGTGATCCGAAATTGGTGGCGCAGAACGTGGTGCGTGGTCAGTACAGCGCGGGCGCCGTCGGTGGCGAAACCCGCATGAGTTATCGACAGGAAAAGGGTGTCGCGCCCGATTCCAACATCGAGACCTATGTGGCGATGCGCCTGTTTATCGACAACTGGCGTTGGGCGGGCGTGCCGTTTTATCTGCGCGCCGGCAAAGCGCTGCCCAAGCGCGTCACCGAAATCGCGATCCATTTTAAGCGCGCGCCACACGCGATTTTTCCATCGGCGGCGGCAGAGATTGAGCGTCAGCCTAACGTACTGACGATTCGCATCCAGCCGGATGAGGGCATCGCGCTCAACTTTTTTTCCAAAGTCCCCGGGCCGACCACCGATGTGCTGCCGGTGCCGATGGAGTTTCGCTACGGGACTTCGTTTGGTGCCGAGCCGCCCGAGGCCTACGAGCGGCTCCTACTCGACTGTATGCTCGGCGACGGCACGCTGTTTACGCGCGGCGACGAAGTCGAAGCGTCGTGGACATTTATTGATCAAATCGAAAAAGCTTGGGCGCAATCTCCTCCGACTGATTTTCCCAATTATGCGTCAGGCACTTGGGGGCCTGATGCAGCCGAACAGATGCTCCAGCGGGACGGTCGTGCCTGGAGAAGGCTGTGAGCGAAGCCGAAGATCGGCTGCGCCTGTTCAAAAAGGGCGACGCCATCGAGGTGCCCTTTACCAAAGTCGAAAGTGAGCTGCGCGCATTGTGGCGCCACGCCGCCGAGGGCAAACCCGGCGAACCTCGTCGACCGGTGACCCGCGCCTGTTTGTGGAATTTGATCGTCGCCGTCGATACCCAGGCGCTGGTGGAGATGAAAGCCCTGACCGATCATGTCGGCAGGCAATTCCCGGCGCGGACGATTTTGGTAGGTCCGATTGAGACGCATCCGGGCGAAGACGAGGGCGAAATCTACTCTTTTGTGCAGGCGCATTGGCGCGCTGGCGAAGCGCATGCGACCGGCTCCGAACAGGTAACGCTGCTGTCGACGGGTGCGGCCGCAACGCGTCTACCGTCGCTGGTGCGTTCTCTGCTGGTGCCCGACGCGCCGACTGCGATGTTGTGGCTCGACACTCCCACCCACGAGTCCGCGGTGCGCGAGCTCACGTTTGAAGTCGATCGTTTGATCATCGATTCGCGCAGCCTGGAACGCGAAGCCGACCTCGACCAGTACGATCTCCTGTCGGTGCATTCGCCCTCACTCGAGTTTGCCGATCTGGCATGGATCGGTATTTCGCCGATGCGCAGTCTGGCGGCGGCCCTGTTTGATCCCCCCCACGATCCGGCACAGCTCGATCAGCTGACGCGGGTGCGGGTGACCTCCGGGATCGCAGGAACGCAAGCGCGCGCGCTGCTCATGCTCGGTTGGCTCGCCGATCGACTGGGCTGGCACAATCTGCGGCGGCAGAAGGGCAGCGCCATCGCCCGGCGCTGGACCGCTACACGCCGTCATGGTGGCGAAGTGCAGGTAGAGCTGCAAACCGAGCTCGGCGGCGCGTCGCATGGCGTCACCGGGCTGCTTCTCGAGAAGGAGAGCGATCGTTGGTCGCTGCGGCGCGACACCGGCGCCATCGACGTCACCGCCCCTGGTTTGCCGATGCGATCACAGCCAGCGCGCTCGCATACCAACGCAGAATTGGTGGTGGCCGCACTCGGCGCGCGCGGGCGAGACCCTTCCTACCGAGAAGGTTTGCGCAAAGCGATTGAATTTCTGCAGGCGCATTCGTAGATGACATTCGAAATCGTCGCCGATGCACCCGGGGTAGCAGCGCGAGCAGCGGAGTTAGTCGCGGCGACGATCGCAGGCTCAAGCGGGACCTTTCGCATCGCGCTAGCCGGAGGTTCGACGCCGAAGGCGATGTATCGTCTGCTGGCGACGAAATTTCGCGATCAAGTGGAATGGTCCCGGGTTGATTTTTTTTTCGGAGATGAGCGCTGTGTGCCGCCTGATCACGCCGATTCAAATTTTGGCATGGCGAACCAGAATCTTTTTGATCCGCTGGCGATTGCAATGGCGAACATGCATCGCATGCAAGGGGAGTTGCCGCCCGAGCAGGCGGCGGCATTGTACGCGAAAGAAATTGCACCGCTCGGGCAGCCGCCGATCTTTGATTTGGTGTTGCTCGGCATCGGGCCCGATGGTCACACTGCATCGCTGTTTCCCGGTACCGCAGCCTTGAAGGCCAGCGAGCCAGTAGTAGCAAATTTTGTCGCCAAGATGAATTCGTGGCGCATTACGTTGACCGCGCCGGTGCTTTCGGCTGCGAGATCGGTGCTGATCACCGCGACCGGAGCTGAGAAAGCAGAGGCGTTGGCACTGGCGCTGGAAGGCCCCGCTGGAAGCGTGCCGGTACAGTTGGTGGCGCCGAGTCAGCTGATTTGGCTGGTAGATCGCGCCGCAGCGAGTAAACTGCGCAAGTCTTACTGAGGAGAGAACGATGGCGAAACGCGACAAGCGACGAGTGAAGAAGAGATCGAAGGCGCACCGAAAAGGAGTCAAGAAATCGCGCAAACGAAGACTGCATCGGCAGCGCAAGGTAGGCTTTGGCACCAAACGTCGCCGCGTCAAGAAAGCCCGCCGCAAATAGTCCTTCTCATTCTTCCCTATCCGTGTTAGACGCGACCGGTCGAGTCACGATGTCGGTTTTTGTGATCAAAACGCGGGACGTTGTCCATTACCGGCTGGAGGAAACATGAGAGCTCCCTATGTTATTGCGCTGCTGGTGTGCCTGAGTGGCTGTATTGGCACCAAACCGAAACCCATCTTCACCGACAGTGTCGACGCCGCACTTGCCGATTTGTCACCTCCCGCGGGCGACGCCAGGATGCCAGCGCACGAGGACGGCGCGATGCAATCGCCGGACGCATCGGTAGATGCGCCGGTGTCCAATCCCGATTTGACCACCCCGCCGGACGGTTCAGTGCCAGAGTGTGCGGCGCAAATGCACCAATGGGCCGACTGTAACCACGACGGTGATCAATGCGTCACCTCGTGCAGCCTTTGCGGCGCAGAGCTGTGGACGCTTGATCCAATCGTCTGGCAATGTCAACCCAATCCGGCGAGCGGCAATCAGCTGCAATGGGTCTCTCTGAGTACAGTCGATTGTTTTTTTCGGACCGGTCACTGTCCCAATACGTTTACCGATGCGCAATGCACGACGGCGCTCAACTGCTCAGATTGCGGGGAGGGCGCGGACTGTGGTTCGGACGGTGACTGCTGCGATGTTACCCTCACCTGCATCAATGCTCGGTGCGGAACCTGCCACGCTCCAGGATACAGCTGCGCCAATGGTTACCCGTGCTGCAACGGCGATCCGTGCGATCCGCGTACTCGCACCTGTCCCGAAGTCATGTGATTGACATCCACTCGACCTTGATTTACGCCTCGCTGAAGTGGTTCGCTATAGGGCATTTTTCCTTTCGCTAAGCTGGTTTTCGCCGGTGCTTGCGAGCGAGCCGATCGGTGATCCATTTCCGCTTCTCTATGATTCGCAGGATACGGATTGCATGAGGCGCGCGTTTTGTTGCGTTCACGCCGTCCTTTTCTACAGTGGCGCGGGAGTTTCCGGAGGAGCTTTTGCAGCTTCGAGTATGCAAACGATCGCCTGCGCTTTTTGAAGCGTAGCAACTTATTCCTTCGCCTGCCGATAACTCTCCCTGCGACTTGGTTCGCATCGACGGGGAGACACGATGGGGCATGCATGCAATCCGCTCAAAGAAGATTGTTCAGAATCTGCCGTAGCAGACGAATCGCAAACCACCGAAAGTCCGATGCCAGGTCCGATGGCGCACGCGTATCGCAAGCGGGCGCGACACCGAAGGCGAGGTCCGCATGTGAGCCTGGTCCATTTCGAAGAGGGCTCCGAGGTGGTGGGCGACGTTCGCGCCGAAGCGACGACGCTCGACTACCAGGCCGACACCTTCTCGAGGACACACGTCACCGTAGCGCTGGGACAGATTTCCAAAGAGTTGTACGCGGCGTTTACCCAGTTTGATCTTTACGCCACCGAGACGGTGCACAAGAGTCGATCGGTAGCACCGGAGGTGCTCAGCGATTTCGCCGAGATGGCGATCGAAACGCTGGCCGAAGAGCTGCTAAAGTGTTTCGCCCCGATCGTGGCAACCTTATGCAAGAATTTCATTGCGCGCGGACTGGAGTTGCGCGAAGGCGGCGAAGGAATTGAGCTCACTGCCAAACGATTGGTCGCAGAAGCGGCCAAGCTCGACGCGGCGCAAGGACAGTTGGCCGAGCAGCTGCTCGACGTCAAGCGGTTCGAGTTTCGCAATGTGTATCGCTCCAGCGACGGCGACAGAGAGCACCGCGAGCACGCGCTCACTGTCGCGCTGGCCAACGCTGGCCTCGGCTTTCCGACGGCGACGTTGCGTCAGGCAGTCTATCGGAAATTAATCGAGAAGCTCGAGTTTGCAATTTGGGTCGGTCGCTGCCGTGGCTATGGCCCATCTGCCAGCATGGTGCTGTGTGCCAGCGGCGACGATCAAGTGCGCGGCGAGATTGCGGCCAAAGCCGGTGCCGAGAGCGAGCGCGCATTTAGCGAGAAAAAAGAGTAGGCGAGTTAGGCGAGTCGCTTGCGCTAATCGCAGAAACGATTTACGCTAGAAATACTGCGCGAATCTGTGCGCTGGGAAGGAGAGGCCCGATGACCAAGGTCAAAGGCGGTCCCACCGACTCAGGCGGCCCCGTCGAAGTACCTGAACAGTTGTCGATTTTGCCACTACGCAATTCGGTGTTGTTTCCCGGCGCGATCATTCCGATCGATGTCGGTCGTCGCAAGAGCGTCCGTCTGGTGGAGGAGGCGATCTCGCGCGAGCGTCCCGTGATAGGAATTTTGACCCAGCGTGACGCACGTACGGAGGATCCGAACGACGGCGACATGTATGCCGTCGGCTGTGCGGCGCGGATTCTCAAAGTCATCAAGCTTGCCAAGGACAATTTCTCGGTGATTTTGCAGGGCGTGACGCGGATTCGCATCGATGAGTATACGCAGCAGGACCCGTTCATCATTGCGCGGGTGCAGGCGGTGCCCGATCCCGCGACCACCGATGTCGAGCTCGACGCGCTGGTGATGAATTTGAAAGACATCGCCAAGCGAGTGATAAAATTGATGCCCGAACTGCCCAAAGAGGCAGGCGCGCTGGTCGACAGCGTCAATGAGCCGGGGCAGCTGGCCGATCTGATTACGTCCAATCTTGATTTGCAGGTCGACGAGAAACAAGACGTGCTCGAGACCTTCGATCTCAAGGCGCGCATGCGCACGGTGCTGCAGTTCTTGTCACGCCAGCTCGAAGTGCTCAAAGTGCGCGAGAAGATCAATACCCAGGTGCAAGAGGAGATGGGGCGCAACCAGCGCGAATACGTGCTGCGCCAACAGCTCAAAGCCATCAAAGAGGAGCTCGGCGAGCTCGACGAAGCCGGCGGCGACTTGGAAGAGTTCAAAGAGAAAATCGCCGAGGCCAAGATGCCGGCCGAAGTCGAGAAGGCGGCGCTCAAGCAGTTTGAACGACTCAAAGTGATGCAGCCGTCGTCGGCCGAATACACAGTGACGCGCACTTATCTTGAGTGGTTGGTCGAACTGCCGTGGTCTGTGTCGACCGAGGACAAACTCGACATCAGTGAAGCGCGCGACATTTTGAATTCGGATCATTACGATCTAGAGAAGGTCAAAAAGCGCATTTTGGAATATCTCGCGGTGCGCAAGCTCAAGTCCGACAAAAAGGGGCCGATTTTGTGCCTGCTCGGGCCACCCGGCGTTGGCAAGACTTCGCTCGGGCGATCGATTGCCAAAGCGATGGGGCGCAAGTTCTTGCGGATTTCGCTCGGCGGTGTGCGCGACGAGGCGGAAATTCGCGGCCATCGCCGCACCTATGTTGGTTCGCTGCCCGGTCGCATCATTCAGGGAATGAAAAAGGTCGGTACCAACAATCCGATCTTCATGCTCGACGAGCTCGACAAGCTTGGGCACGACTTTCGCGGCGACCCGGCGTCTGCGCTACTCGAAGTGCTTGATCCTGAGCAGAACAACTCGTTCAGTGATCACTATCTCGAAGTGCCGTTTGATCTTTCGAAGGTGATGTTTTTGGCCACCGCCAACATCATTGATCCAGTGCCGCCGGCGCTCAAAGATCGGTTGGAGATTTTGGAGCTGCCCGGCTATACCCGCGACGAAAAGCGCTCGATCGCCAAGCAGTTTTTGATCCCGAAACAAATTGAGGAGCACGGCCTCGACGGTAAAGTGATGGAGCTGACCGAAGGCGGGTTGTGCGAGATCATCGACAGCTACACCCGCGAGGCCGGCGTGCGCAATCTTGAGCGCGAAGTCGGTTCGGTTTGCCGCGGTGTCGCGGTCAAAGTCGCCGAAGGCTCGAAAGACAAGTTCACCGTCGATGCCAAGGACATCCCCGACTTTTTGGGACCGCAAAAGTACATGTCGGAAGTGGCCGAGCGCACCGCGGAGGCGGGCGTGGCGACCGGGTTGGCGTGGACGCCGGTGGGCGGCGACATTCTATTCATCGAGGCGACCAAGATGCCGGGCAAAGGCACGTTGGTGCTCACCGGGCAACTTGGCGACGTAATGAAAGAGTCGGCGCAGGCGGCGCTGTCGTTTGTGCGCTCGCGGGCCAGGTGGCTCGGCATCGAGGAGAATTTTCTCGAGAAGACCGACATTCACGTTCACATTCCGGCGGGTGCGATTCCCAAAGATGGTCCGTCGGCGGGTGTCACCATGTTTGTCGCGCTGGCGTCGATGCTGACCGGCAAGCCGATCCGAAATGACGTCGCGATGACCGGCGAAATTACTTTGCGTGGCAGCGTGCTGCCAGTCGGCGGCATCAAAGAAAAAGTGCTCGCCGCGCATCGTGCTGGCATCAAGCGGGTGATCTTGCCGGAGCGCAACCAGAAGGACATGGTGGATGTGCCCGACCAGGCCAAGAACGAAATGGAGTTCGTCTACGTCAAGCGCATCGACGAGCTCCTGCCCTTGGTGCTGACCGAGATGCCGGAAAAATACGGCAAGATCCCCTCGGGCGGCGGCACCACCATGATCACCCCCCCGACCCCCGGCCAACCTCCGCCGACTACCGCGTAGTAGTGGTTGTTTCCGCGCTCGCCGAAGCGATGAGTGAGATGAACCAACCAACAACCTCGACGCGGCGCGGCTACCAAGACCAGTACCCCTTCTGCCACTCTCCGTCGGCGAAAACATCGGCACCCATAGGAGGCCCAACAAAAATGGTTTCGGCGAACGGAGCGATGACCATCGAGCCACTGGGAATCTATGCGGCGCCGTCGGTGCTCGTCAAACCGTTGACCCCGACGCTGACACCCGCGCTCACCATCGACCAGTTATTGGCCCTGCCCCATTTTGAATACACGCGCGCCAATCTCAATCGCACTCTCAAGTTGCCGGTGGAGGCGCCGGCAGCGGCGGCCCACTTCAGTGACTTCGCGGCGATGCGCGAAGCCTGTTGTGCCGGATTCGGATGGGCGGTGCTGCCACGCTACATGGTTCAGCGCGAACTCCGCGCCGGTCTGTTGATCGAGCTACACACACAACCGATTTTACCCGACCGTTACGGCGTCTGGTGGCTGCGTGAATCCAGCCTCAACGAAGCCACCATCCAGCGCGCCGCGGCTTGGCTTAAACAGCAGGTGTTATAGAGCGAGCAGCACCAGCTTTCAATTTCGGAGAAGACAGATCGGCGAAGGCGACGGCGCGGTTGCGGCCGATAGGGAAGGCAGGGCGATAGGGAAGGCAGGAACCCAGCGCAACCGCCCGTCCGTTTTTCATGCGAACAAGTTTTTGTGCAACTCTCACGCACTCAGCTTACACCTGCCGCGATGCGTCACCTCGTTCGATAATATTGCAATCCATCTAATTCCAGGTGTCAAAGTCGGACGTGTGCTACAATAATGTGTTGATGCTTTGCCGAGCGATCGTCATTGCGCTGCTTTTGTTTGGGCGTCACGCCTGGGCGAGTCCCTGCCGCAGTGCCGACATTCGCTTTAAGCCGAGTGGCAATTTGCAGATTGCCGTCTGGGTGGAAGACGCTCAGGGCAACTATATCGATACCGTCTATATCACCAGGCAGACCGGCTATTTTGGTCTGGCAAATCGTCCCGGCAGTCCGCAGCTCAAGACCGCCGTGCGTTACCCCTACGGCCGACGTGACATGGTGCTGCCGGTGTGGGCGCACCATCGCAACCACAGCTATCGACTGGTGGTGATGGGAGGAGCCAAGGGCAACAGTGTTGCCAATTGCGCAGCGCATGGACTGAGCTGCGGTGCCGGCTGTTGTGGCGGTCCGTGTCAGTGTCAAGATCACGACACCGATTGCGACGACACCACCATTGCATGTCACGCCGACGTCAGTTCGCCCGAGCCTTTTTACTGTTCTCCCAACGGCGGCCAGGAGAGCGTGCAAAATGGAGTCGACGTGGTCAGCTGTGCATCCACGTTCACTGGTTCCAAAGGCGCCTACGATGACAATCAAATTTCGCTCTATCCGCCGCGCGCAGATTTGACCAAATTCAACGGCAATGATTCAGCCGACGCCAAGCGTTTCAAGAACGACAACGATTTGGTAGCGGTGTCGGGCGCGACGCCGCTCAATGGGGTACTCACTCCGCTGCGTTGGTATCCGCCCGCCGACGGCGACTATGTTTTGTACATCGAGGCGAGCGCCGAATCGGACTTCAACTTGTCGCACGACCACGGATTTTTTCCCGACACCCAGCATTTTTGGGAGCGCGGGACCAAATTCTTGGGTCAGCCATCGGTGGTCTATCGAGTGCCGTTTTCCGTCGGCAACGAGGTCGATGTCGCCACTTCGGGCAGCTACGCCGGGTACAGCGATTGGAACGGCGCCACCGGCACTCTTCATGCCCCAGACTCGACCATCGATGACACGCCCGGGCATGGCGCCGGTCGGCTGTACAATGTTAGCGATGCAAATGGTACGTGGCGGGTCAAAGTAAGCGCGCTCTCGCTGTGCGACACCGACGCCGGCGTCGGCGACGCAGGCGGGAATTGTGAAGCCCCGATCGAGCCGCAGGGCTTAGCTGCCAAGCCGCAGTCAAGCGGCACTTCTGCCGAGATTTCGTTTCGCGTGCCGTCGAGCGGCGCCGCCGTCGATCACTTTGAAGTGCGCTACCGCGCCGATCAGATCATCAGCGATGCCGATTTTGTCACTGCCGATCCGTCGTCGATGGCGCCGCCAACGCCGGGCGGCCCGGGCGACGCGATGGCGCTCTTGCTCAGCGGTCTGCGACCCGACACAAAATATTACGTCGCGGTGCGTGGGGTTTCGGCCTGCGATCGCGATTCGTCGGTGGCGGTGGTGCCGTTTACCACCACGCAACAGTCCTTCACCGTTCTGCACGGCTGTTTCGTTGCCACCGCTGCATTTGGAACACCGCTCGCCCTCGAAGTCGGAAATTTACGCAAAATGCGCGATCGATACCTGCTCACCAATCCGCTCGGGCAACTGGTAACCGCGCTATATGGCGCGTTGTCACCGCCACTGGCCTTAGCCATCGCCAGCGACGCTAGATTGCGCGCCGCTGCGCGTTCTCTCATCCGCCCGATTGCTACGATCGCTCGCGCACTGCCCTAGCTGGGGGCTGTTGTCTCCACCTGTTTTGCGGTCAGCCGACCCCAGCCGGTGAAATAGCCCGCACGCCGCCTGTATTTTTCTGCGTTATTGACTGGCATCGGAATTGAATAACAACGCGTTACAGCCATGCGCGCCGTCCGAATAAAGCAGTTTCTTGCTCGGTTTCAACGTGATGAGCGCGGCGTTGCGATGGTCGAGTACGTCGAGATTCTGGTGCTGTGCATTCTCGGCGCGGTGGTGTCGATCGCGCCGCTCGGCCTCTATTTGCTTCGCTACTACGACAACGTCGAATTTCTCTCGAGCTTACCGTTCCCATAACCCATTAAGGAGGGGAGACCATGTCCATGATGACTGCAATTCGCAAGCGACGCAGCTTCGGAATCAGCTCAGTGGAGTACATCATTATTCTGATGTTGGTCGGTCTCACCGGGATTGCGGTGTTCAAGACTTTCGGCAAGACCATCGCGAACAAAATGAATCAATCGAACACCACGATGCAGAACGACGTGGCATCGCAGGGCGGCGGGCCGTAGCGCCGAGGCTCTTCTGATGTTTGGGACACCACTTGAGCCGCCGCTTGGTGCGGGGCCGCTGGTCCTGTGTATCGCGCTCGCCCTTGGTTGCGCCATCACCGATCTTTGGCGCGGGCGTGTCTACAACACGGCCACCTACGCCGGTCTTGCGCTCGGCTTTGTGACGCAGACTTGGTTTGGCGCCGGCCCGAGCTTCGCGCTGGGAGGTTTGCTGACCGGTGCGGCGCCGATGCTTCTGTTGTTTGCATTTGGCGGTGTCGGTGGCGGCGACGTCAAACTGTTTGCCGCGCTCGGCATGCTACTTGGCGCACGGCGCACGCTGGTGCTGATTCCGCTGGCGTTCGCCTTTGCGCTGGTGGTGGCGCTTGCCCAGCTCGCATGGCAGGGGCGACTGTTCCGCACCGTTTGGAACAGCGTGCGCGCGCCACTTTCGCGCTCGCAGCAGCGTTTGGCGGTTCCATTCGCGCTACCGATCTTGCTTGGCACCCTCGCTGTGCTGTTCGATTTTGATCTGCTCGCAATCGGTGGATGGTGATGCGAGACTTTCTCGCACAGCACGCAGGCGCAGTCAGTTTGGGCGTGCTCGCGCTTTGCCTGCTCGCTCTTTTGACCGCACTCGCGATCGGTTTATTGATTTTAGCTGGCGCTCGGTTTTCTCTGAATAAGGCACGTCGTCAGAATGGCGCCGCAGCCGCCGAATTTGTCATCGTCATCATTCCGTTCATGTTGCTGTTGACGGCGATTTTGCAGTTGGGGTTGGCGGCATTTGCTCGAGTGCTGGTCAGCTACGCGGTGTTTTCGGCGGCGCGCGCCGCGATCGTAGTGGTGCCAGCGAGCTCGAGTGGCAGCGACGGCGACGCTTCCAATCAGATCGGATCGGGTCAGAACCGACGCGACGATTTTTCGAATTCCAAAAAGGCGGGCGAGATTCGCAACGCCGCCGCCTACGCCCTGATTCCCGCGTCACCCTCGATCGATACCTATGCGGTCGATATGGTGCGCGACTTCCCTGCTTACCTGGTCGATCGCGCCACCCATCCCGGCAGTTCGCTCAGCGCAGGCGATGCCACTTCTCAGCTGATGTCGACGGTGCAGTCGCTTGCAGGTGGCGGATTCAATCTTGGCGCCGCCTCGAGCGGCGTATCGGGCGCGAGCTACAGCGTCGATCGCGCATTCGATTCCGGCTTCGGCGATAGCTCTGGTTTTTCGGGTGCGCTCGAGCGCAGCTTGCGCAAGTATGTTTACGCGCGGCTGACCACCGCTGTCACGCTCGAGGATGAAAACGGCAAGGTGAAATCGAAGTTCGGCTTTGGCGATCCGATTCGCGCCAAAGTCACCTACCTGTTTTACTGTCAGATTCCGCTCGCCAATCGGTTCGCCGGCCATCGGTTTTATGATTTGCCTGCCGACGCAATCGAGGAGATCAAAACGTCGAGCATCGGATCGCTCGCGCAGACTGGACTCCCCGGTTTTTATATGGCGCTGTCGGCGGAACACACACTGATCAACCAGGGACGACCATGAATTGGTTGCGTCCTTCGACCTGGCTCAGGATGACCCTTCGACGAGCTCAGGGTGAGCGGGTTGATATACCGCTCATGCTGAGCGCAGCGCGAAGCGCGTCCTTCGACGGGGCTCAGGATGAGCGGGGGCTGAAGCACGGCTTGAGGCTGTGGTTGAGACGACTGCACAGTGACCAGGGTGGCAACGTCCTGGTGCTCTATGTCGCGGCGGCGCTGCTGGTTTGCGCGGTGGTATGGGCACTTATCGGCACCGGGCAACGCATGGTGCAAAAGGAGACCATCCAGCGTTCCGCCGACGCGGCGGCGTTCTCGTCGGCAGTGATCAAAGCCAAGGGGCTCAACCTGATCGCGTTTTGTAATCTACTGATGGCGCTGCTGCTCGCGGTCATCATGTTGCTGCGGCTCATCAAAGGTGCGCTCGCTACATTGGTGGCGATCTGCGTTGTTGCTTGCTTTGACATTTATGGTGGCGAAGTCCTGTGTGCCTTCGAGCCGACGGCGCAAAACCTCTACGATCAATATTCGAATCTGCTCGATGAGCTCGAGCCGCGCATCATCGACGGCATGAAAGCGCTGGGGCAGGTCGAGCGAGCGGTCAATGAGACTTTTCCGGCGCTGGCATTGGCCGAGAGTCTCCGCGTCGGTATGCATTCGGATTACAAACAGAACTACTCCCAAGGGACGCTCCTCACCGCGACCTGGCCGCTGCCAGTCGGCGACGACTTAAAGCTGCCGACGGAGGATGGCACGTGGGACGAGCTCTGCCACCAGGCCAACCTGACCATCGGCCGGATGATCGAAATCGTCGGCAAGAAGATCGGCATCCCTGGATCGGTAGGAGGGGTGTTCGCCAGCGTCATCTCGACGCTGCTGCAGCCGCTCGAAGGCGTGCTCTGTGGTGACGGTGGCGGCAGCGGATCGTCGACGCAAAATGCCAGCGCGATGATCGATGTCGCGACGCCGCAAACCGATTGTAGCCAGTGTAACAACGCCACCGCGATGATGCTGGCGGGCGAGCGCGTCGTCACAAGTGGCGGCGCCACCAATTTGATTCCCGGCATGTGCAAACTCGATCACTTTGACAGCTCGCTCTGCTCGCCCGGAACCAACGACATTGTTGGCTGCGGAGACGGCGACTACACCCATCTGCAGTTCTCAAGTTGTCTGGTGAAGCGCAAACAGAAACAGGATCTCGGTGGTGCTACCAGCGATCAGCCCAAACCGCTCGATCTCATCGACAAGTGGCAGGAGCACCGCAATGTGCGAGCGTTCACGCTGCTCAGCGACTCCAATATGGAGGGGCGGCGACGTGCGGTGGCGATCGCAACCCGTCCGCAAGATCGCGGATCGGCGCCGTCATGGAACCAATTACTGGGCACGGCGCAGGCTGAGTTTTTTGCGCTGAACGGCCACGAAGATCTATGGCACATGAACTGGCGGGCGCGTCTGGTGCGATTTTCACTCGGAGATTCGGCCGGCGCACCGGCGCAAATCGGCAGTTTCTTTTCGAGCGGCAGTGGTGTGTCGTCGCTGATGAACCAATTGAGTATTCACTGAGGTGAACATGTCCTTCGACAAGCTCAGGACGAGCGGCAAAGAGACCAGACGGTCACGAGCTCACAGAGGGGCGGCGATGGCGGAAATGGTGATCTTAGCGCCGCTGATGATTGCGCTCTGGATCGGCATCGATTTTTTTAGGCAGGGTTACGTCCGGCGACTGCAAGCGATCGCGGACGCCGACGGGCGCGCTTGGAAATTGGCGATGTCAAACGACCTCTCTTGCTACAAAGGCGGCAGCGAAACACTTTCGCAGGTGTCGACCGCAGCCTCCAATAATTCAGGAGTCGCAGGTCAGGCGGTCTCAACTTTTCAGGCTAACAGTGGATCGTCGTCGCTGTTCATGTACGGTCATGCCGACATCACCGCGACGCGAGAAATCAGTCGGCACGGCGCACTCAAGGGCGGCAGCGTCAAGGCCGGCACCTATGTCATTTGCAACGAAGTTGTGCCCGCAACCAATGCGAATGCGGCAAGTGGCGCTCCGTATGAGGAAACCGCCGATCAAGACGTACTCAGCCCAGTGGTGAGTTTCATAAAGTCGCTGTTTTGAAAATGAGATTGCGTGCCTACATACGACCGATTGCGCGCTTGACGATGTTTTTTGTTGTTTGCGCGGCGCTGCTTGGCTACATCGACTATCGCGTGGCGCGGGCGGCGGTGTTCGATCGACTGCTGACGTTGGGGCAGAAAATGGCGCCCTATCTCGACGACGGTCGCAACAGTGAAAAGCCACGGCGACTCGATCTCAATGGCGTGCATTTCTGGATTTCCGTCGGAAAAACCGCGCATCAGCCTCGGCAAGTGCGTGACTTTTATCTACAGCGTTACGCCGAAAGCGGCGAACTTAAACGTGTGGGTGACGACTTGCGTCGACGAAACTTGTGGCCTGCGTCCGCTCCCGCCTTGAACCAGTTCTCGTTTGGCGATGACAAACAGGGTGGCGTTGCCGCGATCGATTATGGTGCGCCGCTGACGTTGAAGGGACTCAAAGAGCGGGCACAGCGATTTTCTAAAAGTGGCGACCTTTCTGACATTGGCCAGCTGCGCTACGCCTACTTTGAAAAGACCGACAGTGGCACGCGAGTGATTACAATGTGGACCGACGATCATTTTCGCCTCGCCGATCTGCTGCCGGCGCAAAAACAGGACGCACCCGGCAGCGATCTCGACGGCGTTCCGCGGCCGCCGGGCAGCATCCGCATTCTCTCAGCGATGGAAGAGGGGATGCCGGCGCGGGCGGTGGTCTACGAGGGGAGTGGATCGCCGACAGCGGTCGAAGCCTTCTATCGCGTTCGCATGAACAGCGTCGGCTGGCGGGAGGACGAAACTTTTTCAGCACTCAGTCGCCGCAACCGGCGCCACGCGCTGCACTTGCAAAACGAAGTGGGTCACGAAGTGGTGATTACACTCTCCTCCGATCGGCCGGGACAAGTGATGGCAACGGCGATTCAGATACATTGATCCAACTTGACTACATATAACGTCTAACGTAGACTTATTGAATGAGTTGGAAGATTGGCCAGGCCAAACAGCGCCTGTCGGAGGTGATCATGCGAGCGGCGAGCGGTCCTCAATTGATCTACAACCGCGAGCGGCCGGTGGCGGCGGTGATTGCGGCCGAACAGGTAAGACAGTTTGTCGATTGGCTTGCTCAGAGCGGCAAACCGTCGATCGCCGATCGACTGGCAGAGGCACAACAGATCTGCGCCGAAGAGGACTATGAGATGGTGGTGCCAACCCGGGTCGATCGGGAAAACCCTTTGGCTCCTGCGCGAGTGCGGCGTGTACCTCGTCGACACCAACGTCGTTAGCGAATTGATGCGGCCGCGACCGCAAGCCAGCGTTGCCCGGTTTGTCGGCGAGCTGTCGCGCTTTTCGGTCAGCGTGATCACCCTCGAAGAGCTGTGGTTCGGTTTGGCGCTGCGCCGAAGCGATCGATTGCTGGCTTGGCTTGATCGTTTGGTGGCCGATTGCTGTGATGTCCTCCCGGTAACCGCGACGATTGCGCGCCGTTCCGCCGAGCTGCGCGGCGTTTTGCGTGCCTCGGGAAAAACCCGTACCCAGGCCGACATGCTGATCGCCGCTACTGCGGTCGAGCACCAACTGTCCGTGGTGACTCGCAACCGCCGCGATTTCGACGGCTGCGGTGTGCGAGTCATTGATCCGTTTCAATAGTACATTTTACGGTAAGCGTTCACGCTCCCCAGCCCGTGCACCCTGAGCAGAGCGCAGCGAAGTCGAAGGGCGAAATAAACGAAATCTGCCCTTCGACAAGCTCAGGGCGAGCGGGGAGTGGTAGGCGTGAACTCTTGCCTTTTTACAATACTTCCGGAAATGCCACCCGATCGATGCTGGTGAGTTGAATTGGCACTGGCGAGAGGCCTTTTTGCAAATCGGCGGCGAAACGAGTGCGCAAGACGGTTGGCACCAGCAGCGAGCGCTCAAGTTCAGCGATCGGAAACCAAGTTGGACTGCGCCCGGGCTGACGCGGCTGAATGGTCGACAGTGGCGAAGTCGGACGCAGCAAATAGTAGAGGCCGAATTCGTGGATGCGACGGCCCTCTCTGTCGACAAAGAAATTCTCGATGTGATAGGCGAGCGGTCCGATGTCGAGGCGCAGGCCGAGCTCTTCGTCGAGTTCGCGGCCGAGCGCGCGGCGCGCGGTTTCACCCTTTTCGATGCGACCGCCGTAGAGCATTACCTGCGACGGACGCTGATCACAGAGTAGGCGATCGTTTTCGACCAGCAGCGCGCGCACCACCAAGCGCGGACCCTTCATTTAGCACCTCGAATCGCCGCCGGTTTGGCGAGCGTGCGAATCACCGCCGCTTGCAAATCGCGATACGAAGGCGGTGTCGCCAGTGCTTCATCCGCGCCAGCGTCGAGGCCAAGCTTGCGCAGTTGCACATCGGCCGCGAGCAGAATCACCGGCGTTGAATGCTCGCGGTGGGCGGCGCGGCCGCGCGCTTCGGCGATGGTTCGCATGCCGATTTCTGGCCGCGCGTCGAGGTCGACCAGCACCAAATCGGGACCGCTTTCGAGCGCCACCGAAGCCACGCCAGCGTCGGTGGCCTCGAAGATCTCGCATGTAACAATGCTGCGGACATAACGGCCAAGTAGCGTCAACCGCTCGGGCGAAGGCGTCACGATCAATACAGTGAGTCCCAAAAATCCGCGCACCAGACCATCGAGAACACTGCCGTAGTGCTCTTCGAGAGTTTGAAACTGCACGCCCATGCCGCGCGGCAGGCCGTCGCCGAGGGCATCGATCTCAGTCTCGGGACGCACCCACGTCACCGTTGATTCGACCGTCAATTCACCGGCGCCCGGTACTTCAAAACTGAGTACAACTGTTTCCCCGATGGCAAGCGGCTCCTCGGTCTCGATAAAAATTCCGCCTTTAGAAAGATTGACCGAGTACGAAACCAAAAACGCACCGGCGGTGCGATAACTGACTTTGAGCCGGATCGGGATGCGCGGCTGGCGGCGATCCTCGTTCATCAGGAGCGAAGAAGTTTTCCGAGCAGGGTGTCGAGTTGATCGAGGCTGTGGTAGTCGATGACAATGGCGCCTCGCTGTTTGTCCTTCTGTTCCAGTCGCACTTTGGTGCCGAGCGCGCGCTCAAGCCGATTTTGTAGATCGCGCACTGCCGCGGACTGTGTCGGTGCGGTGGTTCGCGAGGGGCCTTGTTGCGTTTGGCGTATCCATTGTTCGGTTTGACGCGCGCTCCACTGCTTGGCGATCACGCGCAGCGCGCCGGCTTCGATCGCGGAGCTCGACTCGAGTGCCAGTAGCGCACGTGCATGGCCCATCGGCAGCTCGCCGCTCGCCACTTGGTGGCGAACCGAGATCGGCAACTTCAACAGACGAAGCGCATTGGAGATCGTTGCGCGCTCTTTGCCGACTCGCTTGGCAACCTCCTCTTGGGTGTACTTGAATTCGCTCAATAGCCGCTCGAACGCTTCGGCCTCTTCGATTGGATTGAGATCTTCGCGCTGCAGATTTTCGACCAGCGCCAGTTCAAATGATTGGGCGGCAGAGGTTTCTTTGACCACCACGGGAATATTTTTTTGGCCCGCCAACTGCGCCGCCCGCCACCGTCGCTCGCCGGCGATCAGCGTAAAGCCGCCGCCTTCGCTTTCGGGTCGCGCGCGCACCACCAACGGCTGCACCAACCCTTGGGTGCGGATCGAATCGGCGAGCTCCTGCAATCGCGCGCCGTCAAAACTGCGACGCGGATTGTCGACAGAGGGATGCACGTCTTCGATGGCGCACTGAAAAAAATCGCGGCGCAGCGGGGTGATGCTGGAGTGCGCGCCCGGGATCAGCGCAGACAGGCCACGCCCCAGTGCTTTGCGTTTGTCGATTGTCGTCTCACGCATTCCGAGGTTGGCTCCTACTCACTGAACCGCGTCGGGCTGTCGATGTTGCAGTTCAGTCGCAAATGCGAGGTAGCTTTGACAGCCGCTCGATCGCTGATCGTAAAGCAAAATTGGCTTGCCGTGCGACGGTGCTTCCGACAGCCGGACATTGCGCGGGATGGTGGTGTCGTAGACTTTGCCGACGAAATGGTTACGCACTTCGTTGGCGACTTGTTGCGTCAAATTCATTCGCGCATCGACCATGGTGAGCAATATTCCCTCGAGCTCGAGCGCCGGATTGAGCGCGGTGCGCACCTGTTCGATGGTCGCTACCAGCTGCGACAAACCTTCGAGGGCGTAGTACTCGCACTGCATCGGAATCAGCACCGCGTTGGCGGCGCACAGCGCATTGAGCGTGAGTAGCCCGAGCGACGGCGGGCAGTCGATGATGATGTAGTCGTATTGATCGATCACCGGCTCGAGCGCCTCTTTGAGTCGCCACTCGCGGCGCTCGACTGAGACCAGTTCGACTTCAGCGCCCGACAAATCGCGCGTCGCTGGCAACAGCCACAGCCCGGGCGCCTCGCAAAGTTGCGTCAGTTCGCGCACCGAACGCTCGCCAGCGAGTGCTTCATAGATGCCGGCAGCGACGGCGTCGCGACCAAAGCCGAGACCGGAAGTGGCATTGGCCTGCGGGTCGAGATCGACCAGCAGCACGCGCCGACCTGACTGCCCGAGCGAGGCGGCCAAGTTGATCGCGGTCGTGGTCTTGCCGACGCCGCCCTTTTGATTCGCGATAGCGAGAATTCGTTTTGTCATGGTTGCCTGGGTTGACCCAACTGATCGCGACAATTTGTATCATATAGCGCGTCACACAAAATCTTGAATTTTTCTGCGCGCCGATAGAAGCTTCGCCACCAACACAATAATTTGCAAAAAAGAGGTTCAAGAAAAAACGCAGCAAAAAATTTGACCGTCGAGAAGTGGCCGTTAAAGTAGGTAGATGTAGGACAAACACCTTCATCAACCCGGAGGCTGCTGATGCGAGCGAATACGATTCCAAAGGTCTACCGATCTTTTGAAGAGTTTGAACGAGACGAGCTGCGCCGCCTCGACGGAGTTCACGCGACGATCGACGAAATGCTGGCCGAGATGTTCCCCGAAGAGAAATCCACCCACAAGATCCTTGCGACGGCAAGAACTGCAGCGGAACGCGATTAGCGCCTGTCAAAGTTCGACCACAACCCTTGATCGGTACCTGTTTGAGCACTGCGAATTCCGGCGTTCTGGGGAGGGGAGGCGTTCTGGGGACGGATCTTGATATCTTGACTGTGCCACTCTAGCTATAGTCCCCTCCTATTAGTCCCCTATAGGCCGAGGTCCAGCACATGAGGAAACTCGTCTTGGCGTGCAGGACGCTCATTCGGCGTGTGGCACGCGGAGCAATTGTACACTGCGTGGCCCTCCGTTTTGATGGTTGCGCTAGTCAGGGGATGAGTCTCACTCTGGTTGGCCAGCAAACGATCTGCCCACTCGATCCGCCGGTCGATTTCGCTCTTGAGTGGCCAGTGATCGGTTCTGCTACCTACGCCAGGAGCGAACTTAAGCATGTTGAGCATGACCTTCACCTTAATGAGCTCGCCATGCACCTTGGGGTCGAGCGGCTGTCCCGGTTCGGGCCGCTTACGAACTGCCGCGGTGAGATAAACATCTGCGAGAATGAGAAAGGCTGCCTGTTGGCTAAACGGTGTTCGCTCACCGGAGACACATTTGCTTTTGATTTGCGGCTCGTCGGAAGTGCAAGGCGAATTCTTACCGGTAAAGGCGTCCGCCAGCCTTTTGATTCTCTCGAGGTCGATCGGTCCCACCTCTTCGACTTCGCGGGCGACAATCATGGCTGAAAAGGTATTAAACACCTGACTCTCTTGGCTCTGCTCGGCAACGTGCAGGAGCTGAGAATAGTCATCCTCGCCAGTGCGAACTCGGGTGCCGGTGTACCAGCCCTGTACACGCGCATCATTTGGTAGCACGCGATGGGCAAGCTCCATGTAGTGACGAGCGCGCAGCAGCCGCTCCAGGAGGGCCGCTTGGGTCGATCCGTTGGCCGGTTTTGATTTTCGGTCTTGGAAGTCTTGCAGGTGCAGGTAGCCCTGGCGAATCCCGTCGCTCGAGTTGAGAATGAGAAGTCCCATATACGCAAGCGACAGGGCCGCATGCTCGCGCACCTCCTTGTCGCCATCGTCGAGGGCACAGATCACAGCTCCCTCATGCGCAAGCAGCCATTTTTCGAACTGTGCAACTCCAGGCTGGGCGAAATCGAGGAAGCGAAAATAGCC